>NZ_CP065800.1:3900000-4116214 GCF_023206215.1 Butyrivibrio fibrisolvens | reverse complement strand
GATGCTCTTAACCCTGTATATATTATAACGCTTTGTACTGATCAAGATATTCTATCCAAAAAGGTGAGTATGATTAAAGCAAAAGATTTTCCAAGATTTATGGTATGTGCTCCATCAAGTGGCAGTGGCAAGACGCTTATAACCTGTGCTTTATTAAGAATCCTTGAAAAGCACGGATATAAATGTGCATCTTATAAGTGCGGGCCGGATTATATAGACCCTATGTTTCATAGTAAAGTCCTTAATATTCCTTCAAGGAATCTGGATCTTTTTTGATGGGACATAATGGGATAAAAAAAGGCGCTTGTTAAGGGAAGCATTGATAAAGATATAGGTGTCATGGAAGGAGTCATGGGATTTTATGACGGAATGAAAGCTGATTCTGTTAAAGGATCTTCCTATGATATCTGCGCTATAACCGGTACACCTGCTATACTTGTTGTTAATTGTAAAGGAATGAGCAAGTCTGTGATAGCTCTTATAAAGGGCTTTGCTGATTACGACAAGAAAGGCCTTATCAAAGGAGTCATCCTTAATAATATATCATCAATGGTTGCAGATAGTCTTAAGAAAGATATTGAAGATGAGCTTAATATACCGGTTATAGGGATGCTTCCAAAGCTTGCTGAAAGCTTTCTTGAAAAAGCAGACACCTTGGACTTGTAATGCCATCTGAGATAGAGGATATTCTGGCAAAGATTGACAGGGTCTCGGGTATCCTGGAACAAAGCCTTGACATGGATAAGCTTATAAATATAGCACGATCAATAGGTGATATCCTAAGACCTGGGGATGTGGATGAAGAGACAAGTTATAGTATCAAGGCAGCAGGACTTTCACATGCCACAGAGCCTGTCAGAGTAGGCGTTGCCATGGATGAAGCTTTCTGCTTCTACTACGAAGACAATCTGGATCTTCTTAAAGAGATGGGAGCAAGTATCACATTTTTCTCCGATTCATGATCCAAAACTTCCTGAGGTATCAAGGATCATCTTGGGAGGCGGTTATCCGGAGCTGCATGCCGGAGAGTTATCCCAAAATGTATCCATGAAGGAAGAGATATTAAGAGCTGCTAATAATGGTATGCCTATCCTTGCCGAGTGCGGAGGCTTTATGTATCTGCAGGAAAGATTGTCTTCTCTGATAAAGAAACATATGAGATGGTCGGAGTTTTAAAAGGAAGCGGCAGTATGAGAGACAGACTGGGCCATTTTGGATATGTAACTGTCAGAAGCACATCTGACAATCCGTATCTAAAGGTGGCCGAGGAGATAAGAGCCCATGAATTTCATTATTATGATACGTCGGACAATGGAGATACCTGCCTTCTTACTAAGCCTTCCGGAAAGTCCTGGACGGGGATTCAGGTTTACAAGAATGTTTTGCAGGATTTGCTCATTTGTATTATCCGTCAAGACCTGAGATGATAGCGAGATTTCTGGCGCTTTGACGAAATGATACCAGGGGCTGGCGAAATGATACCAGGGGACGGAGTAAGGGATTATTTTTGATCTTCAAAATAGTTCCTTACTCCGTCCCCTGATATCATTTCGCCAGCCCCTAGCATCATTTTGCAAAATTCCGTTATCATTTCAAAAGCAATTTTCAAAAAGTTGTAATAATCCTCAAAAACTTGCGGCTATATATATGAAAGACAAAAATAAGTCGAAGGGAGCAGATATGGAAGATAGAAATATTGTTGAACTCTTCTTTAAAAGAGATCAGCAGGCAATCAGAGAGACAGACAACAAGTATGGAAGCTACTGTAAGATGATTGCCGGCAATATCCTAAAAAGTTTTCAGGATGTAGAAGAATGCATTGATGACACCTACATAAAGCTTTGGAACAAGATACCGCCCAGTAGGCCCATAGCATTCAAAGGTTTTATCGGTAAGATAACCAGAGAACTTGCATATGACAGATACCGCGCAGGAAGTGCCAAGAAAAGAGGCGGCGGTGAGATAGAAGCCGTTTTGGAAGAACTTGATGAGTGTATTCCTGATTCAGGTAGCGTAGAAAGCAGCATCATGGGAAATGAACTCGCAGGCATAGTTTCAGACTTTGTGGGAAAACTTCCAGAGAAAGAAGCTTATATATTCCTGGGCCGTTATTTCTATGCTTATGATATAGCTTTTATAGCTAGGAAGTTTGGAATGACAAAAGGTAATGTCAGTGTGACGCTTACAAGGATCAGGAACAAACTAAAGGAAAGACTTATGAAGGAGGGATATCTGGCCGTATGAACAGTGAGAACTTATTTTTAGCATTAGGTAATGTTGATGACAGACTGATAGAAGACTGCGCTGATTTTTATACAGATGCTGATATGCGTAGAGGAAGAAAAGTTAATAATACAGCATCAACTGGCAAAACATCAGATAATACCTCGCATCATAACAGATCATTATATATCAAAGACTTAGACAACAGGGGGCAAGACCATATGACATCAGGAAGAAAAAAATCAGTATTTACAAGAGGCAGGATAGCTTTTATAACATCAATAGCAGCAATACTCGCACTAGTGATATTCTCAGGACTTTGCATCTCACATCCTGCTTTTGCCAAAGATGTACCGCTTGTAGGAGATGTATTTGCAAGTATAGGTTATAAGCTTGGATTTGGCGGATCTTATGACAGCTATGCTACACCTATAACTTCCGATGAAAATGGTAATCCAGGTGAGCTGTCATCAAGTATAAATAATACCACAGTAACACTTCAGGATATATATTGCGATGGTAAGTCTATGTATATAAGTGTTGCGGTAGAATCCAAGGACGCATTCCCAGTTGACCAGATCTATGAAATTGATGGCCTTAAGAGGCTTGAAGTTTTTAATTCCAAGGTTAACTATAGCTTTGCAACAGACAGTACATACCAGAGCTACTGTTTTGACTATATAGAAGGAGAGTTCAAAGACGAGCATACATTTGTAGGATGTATCAAGACTGACCTTGAGAGCGTACTTAGATACGTTCCGGATGATGTCGCTCAAAGCAGTGATCAGCTGTATGACTCTGATGTAGAGTGGAAGTATTATGAGCTGCCTGATACATTTACAGTAGATGTGACTATCAACCAGATTGTTGCAAGTATAGATAATCCTGAAGCAGGTAATCTTTCAGCAGATGAGCTTGGTAGCCTTGATTATCCAAACGAGTATGAGAACTGGTGGATAGACGGACCATGGAAGTTTACATTTGACGTAAATGTTGACAATAAAAGCTCTGTAAGTAAGACAATTGAATTAACCGGTCTGGACAGCGGATTTGATGAGCTTACCGCTACGCTTACTCCTTTTGAACTTGTGCTTTCATATGATCATGATGCTGCCATGGACTATGTTGTAGTTGCTGTTGATGCAAATGGTGTATACATGCCTGGCGAGAATGATATGGATACGATTCCGGTACAAGGCTTTGACACAAGCAGCGTGACAATATATGTCTGCGATTATGATGACTTTATGGATAACTTCAAAGGTCAGCTTCTTGATAATGGAGAGCCTTCATCCAAGGATTGTCGTGATATACTTGAATCCCACGCACTGTTTAGTAAGAATATATCTTTTTAAATGATAAAAAACTGAAACTTCGCACTTGCCAAACATACGCCACCCTTTGAGGCAGCGCCGATGCGGATAGTTTATAATGCATTTTCATATCTTGAAGGTGTTATAATTCAGGGCATGATATCTGGATTTTTATATTCTAGGGTCTGAAACTCGCTTCGCTCAGACATGCAGACCCTAAGAAGAATATAAAAATCCATCTCTCATGCTCCTGAATTTTATAACACCTTCAAAAGATATGAAAATACATTATAAACTATCCGCATCGGCGCTGCCTCAAAGGGTGGCGTATGTTTGGCAAGTGCGAAGTTTGAAATAAAAAATATGAAAAAGATAAAAGATATAAAAGAGATATAACAGATTCATACATCCCACTTACAAAACAGACTCCATCACTTGGAACTTCGTTTTATAAGTGGGAAGTCTGCAATATATTATCTTAAGAAGATGATAGCTTTCATTTAGGGTATCGAGAATCATAGATATTCCGATATATAAGATAAGAGTTTTTGTAGCTATGTTGCTTTATGTACCATTTTGGGAGCTTATTCAAAGGAGGCATTACTGCCATGCCATCTAGTAGAAAGCCGCTAAAAAGAAGCATATTCATAGGATGTACCGCTTTTATACTGCTTCTATGTCTTATACTTAGTATTCTTACATATTTTACCTATACAGATTCTTTGTACGAATCCTATGAGAAGCGAATGGAAGATATCATAGATTATGTGCAAAGTCATATTGATATTGAAGATCTGTCGGAATGTGTAGAAACAGGTGTGGAATCCAAGAAGTATAAAGAGCTTGTGGAATTTATGGATGCGATCATGGAGGATTTCGAGATTCACTATCTGTATATAGTATATCCGATTATTGATGAAAAACCCGGCATGCTCAATATATTGTCTGCTGATACCAAGTACGGAAGGGAGTACGAACCTGATGGGTATTATCTGTGTTCAATATCCTATGATGACTATGCAATTGAGGAACTCCACTTGTATTATGATGCCATGATGACCAATGATGGCAGAGGCATTACCTACTTTAAGGATTTTAGCGCCTGGGGATATGATTACACAGGTCTTAGAGCTTTAATTAATTCTAAAGGTGAAAAATTTGCCCTTCTTTGCGTTGATATTGAAATATCAGAACTTCTCAAAGATATTGGAAACTATACATTTGCTAATATCTTGTTAATTGTATCTCTTGGAACAATATTTATAGCGCTCTTTTTGACCTGGATCAACAGGAACTTCACAGATCCTATAACCAAGCTTGAAAGAAGCGTAGCAGAGTTTGCAGATACTGCACATAAGCAGAAAGATCCCGAGAAGCTTATATACTATGCACCTGACATAAGGACCAGAAATGAGGTCGGATCTCTCAGAGATGCTATAGTCAAACTATCCAACGATATGCGCGCATATATGAATGATATGATAGATGCTCAGGGCAAGGTTGAAGATATGAAGAGTAAGGTCAGCCACATGGATATGGTGGCTTATCAGGATGCCCTTACCCATGTCAAGAATAAGGCCTGGTACGACAATGTTACCAAAAGAGTTGACAATGATATAGCAGATGGCAAAGCGAAGTTTGGCATAGTAATGCTGGATCTAAATAATCTCAAAAAGATCAATGACAATTACGGCCATGATCATGGTAATGATTATATTGCGGGAGCATGTCATGAAGTATGTATCATATACGACCATTCTCCGGTATTCAGGATAGGGGGAGATGAGTTTGTGGTTCTTTTGGAAAAGAATGATCTGGATAATAAAGATGTGCTGTACCAAAAACTAAGGGATACTTTTGACAAGATATCAAAAGATGAGAGTAAAGAGCCGTGGGAGCGTTACAGTGTTGCTGCCGGAATGGCTATATATGACAGTTCTATAGATAAGTCCATGGACGATGTCTTCAAAAGAGCAGATGAACTTATGTATCAAGACAAGATGGAATCCAAGATGGCACGAGGTTGATGGGGTGGCACTTGCCAAACATACGCCACCCTTTAAGGTGGCGTATGTTTGGCAAGTCCGAAGCTTGAATTTATAAAAATAGACCGGCAAGCATTTCTTACTTGCCGGTTATATATCGTGTCGTATCATCCGGGGATGGCGCAGTTTTTGAATAATTCTGTTAGAACGTCTTCCATTATTCCAAATGTCCAGTATCCAAAAATACTGATAATATTCCGAATACGATATATATTATATTTATGATAACTGCGATAGTGCACCAGTTTCTGTTATTCTTATTTTTATAAGTGCATAGACCTATGATTGCAAGAATAAGACCAATTACTGGAAGTAGTATAGAGCAGATAACTGCTACTATAGCAAGAGCATTGCTTTCTCCATTCATAGAAGATCCCTGATTGCTATATGAACTGCCTGCATTATACGAATTCTGATTATTACCGGCATATGCCTGATTTGCAGTCTGACTTTGAGCTGTAGACTGAGCTGCGCTTACACCTGTTGGCTGACCGCAGCCGCTGCAAAAAGCATCGTCATCATTTAGTTGTTTTCCACATTTAGAACAATACATCATTTAAAATTTCCCCTTTTCTTTTTTCAATATTAGCTCATGCCTTGACATGATTTTAATCCTTCCCATAACATGGCAAATGAATTTAAAAAGACACAGGCAAATACAAGCAATGCAATGATGATTATTAGATTGATCACTATTGCAATCTTGCACAGATTCTTATTCTTCTTAGTCTTGTAATTGGTATGACCTACCAGCGCAAGAATAATACCGACTGCCGGAAGGAAAAAAGAAATAACAATTGCAATAATTGCAAGAGTGTTATCTTCCTTTGTTACAGGTTCCTGCTGATTATAAGGTGGAATAGAAGAAGTCTGATCTGTATATGAATTGTCTGAACTAGTCTGATTCATATAAGAACTTGTTGAAATGGACTGGCTCTGAGATGGAGCCTGACCTGTGTTTATTCCTGTTGGCTGACCGCAGCCGCTGCAAAAAGCATCGTCATCATTTAGCTGCTTTCCACATTTAGAACAATACATCATTTTGAAATTCTCCCTTTAACTTTTTTCGATGCCATAAACTATAAAATAGTTAAAGTTTTTTGTCAAATTAAGACGATGATGAGGAGATTAGGCCTGAACTGTTAATGATACTGACAGAGGGCTTCGTATTGAGTACACCTTATTAAGCAATATGGATAGCATGCAATATAGTTGTTGAAAATTTATTCCTTCTTTTTATTATATATATAGGCGGAATATATATATATAAATCAAACTTCGCGGTAGTTTGACAGTTGCATAAATAAATTATACCTTGCAGGCCGCTTGTGGTCTGCATTTTTTATGTCAAATTTATTGTTTTTATATATGGTATTTTATAGCAATGTATGATATAATAAGGCATGGAGGATTGCTGAGATGCGAGTTACAACTTCTAAATCTAAAAATGCCGAATCTTTTTATATCACCAAAGGATATATCAACGATAAAGGTGTCAGTACTTCAACCATTATTAGAAAACTCGGGACGTTACAGGAACTTATAAAGGAACATGGTCCCACTAGAGACGATGTCATGGCCTGGGCTAGAGAAGAAGCAAGGCTCGAGACTTTGAAATACAAAGAGGAACAACAGTCTAAATCTGTCCAGATAACCTTCCACGCAAATAGACAGCTTGATTATGAACAGCAGGTGATGTACCGAGGAGGATATCTGTTTCTGCAGTCCATTTACTATTCTCTTGCATTAGATAAAACCTGCAGAAAACTTCGAGATAAATACAAGTTCAGGTATGATATCAACGCCATTCTTTCTGATATGATCTTCGCTAGAATTCTCGAACCTTCAAGCAAAAGATCTTCTTTCAAAGTGGCTTCTGAGTTTCTGGAAAAGCCCTCCTATCAGCTTCATGACATATATCGTTCGCTGGATGTTCTTGGAAATGAATGCGATTTTATTCAGTCTGAAGTCTATAAAAACAGCCATCTCATAGGCAAGAGAAACGACAAGATTCTCTTCTACGACTGCACTAATTACTACTTTGAGATTGAGCAGGAAGATGGCGACAAGAAGTACGGAAAAAGCAAGGAGCACCGCCCTAATCCAATCATCCAGATGGGCATGTTTATGGATGGGGATGGCATACCGCTGGCATTCTCATTGTTTCCTGGAAATGCTAACGAGCAGACTTCGCTTAAGCCTCTTGAAGAAAAAGTACTTTCTGAATTCGGATGTCAGAAATTTATATATTGTAGCGATGCTGGCCTCGGTTCTGAGAAGATAAGAAACTATAATCACATGGGCGAGAGAGCATTCATTGTGACCCAGTCCATCAAGAAGCTTAAAGCCGAGGACAAGGAATGGGCGCTGAATGGCAAAGGATTTAAAAGTGTATCGGACGACACCCCTGTAGATATATCAAAACTTCCTGATGACGATACAGGCCTGTACTACAAGGAAGAACCTTATACTCCAAAGACGCTCCATCAGCGTCTCATAGTTACCTACTCCCCTAAGTTCGCAAAGTACCAGAAAGCAGTCCGCGATTCACAGGTGGAGCGTGCCCAAAAGCTAATAGACTCCGGATCGATTAAGAGGAACAGAAAGAATCCTAATGATCCTGCCCGCTTTATAGGCAAGATGGCTGTAACAGACAGTGGAGAGGTTGCAAACATCCACAACTATCTTGATACAGACAAAGTCGGACAGGAATCTCTTTATGATGGTCTATACGCCGTTTCCACCGACTTACTTGATGATCCTGTAGGCGACATTCTGAAAGTCAGTGAAGGGCGTTGGGAAATCGAAGAATGCTTCAGAATCATGAAGACGGATTTCGAGGCAAGACCGGTGTTCCTCAAGAATGATGTTAGAATCAAAGCACACTTTCTTACCTGTTTCCTTGCACTGATCATATACAGATACCTTGAGCAGTGGATTGATGATAAATACACCTGCGACGATATACTCAGAACTCTCAAAGAAATGAACTTCGCAGGAATAAAAGAGCAAGGCTTTATTCCGACATATCAGAGGACAAAACTTACCGATAATCTCCATGAAGTCTGTGGCTTTCGCACAGACTATGAATTCATCACCAAGAGCCAGATGAAAACAATTCAGAAAAAAAGCAAAAGGAGATAGAAATTACTATACTTCAAAACGAAGAAGAAAGTCTCGCAACCGCCTTTTTATCAGGGATGCGAGACTTTTTCTTCTCTCAAACTGTCAAAGATGGGACTATAAAATAGTTAAAGTTTTTTTGTCAAATTAAGACGATGATGAGGAGATTAGGCCTGAACTGTTAATGATACTGACAGAGGGCTTCGTATTGAGTACACCTTATTAAGCAATATGGATAGCATGCAATATAGTTGTTGAAAATTTATTCCTTCTTTTTTATTATATATATAGGCGGAATATATATATATAAATCAAACTTCGCACTTGCCAAATATACGCCACCATTTGCGGTAGCTTCAATGCGGACAGTTTATAATACATTTTCGTATCTTTTGAAGGTGTTATAAATTCAAGATACGAAAATGTATTATAAACTGTCCGCATTGATGCTGTCGCAAATGGTGGCGTATATTTGGCAAGTGCGAAGTTTGTATATGTAATATAAAGGGAGGTTGACTATGCAATACAGAGTCAGTAACAGATCAGGTGATAAGCTTTCAGTCCTTGGGTACGGGTGTATGCGATTTACCAAAAAAGGTAGTGGCATAGATCAGGAGAAGGCAGAGCAGGAGCTTTATGAAGCTTTTCAAAATGGCGTCAATTATTATGATACGGCTTATATATATCCCGGAAGTGAAGTATGTCTTGGTAAGTTTTTGAAAAAGTATGACATAAGAGACAAGGTTTATATAGCTACTAAGCTTCCTCATTATCTTCTCAAAAAGTCTGAGGATTTTGAAAAGTATTTTGCGGAAGAGTTAGAACGCCTTCAGACAGATCATATCGACTACTACCTCATGCATATGCTCAATGATGCCAATACATGGATGCGTTTACGTGGTATGGGGATTATTGATTTTATCAATGAGAAGAAACAATCGGGACAGATAAGGAATATAGGTTTTTCTTTTCACGGAGGAACCATTGCTTTCAAAGAGTTACTTGATGCCTATGACTGGGATTTCTGCCAGATACAGTTCAACTACATGGATGAGCATGCACAGGCAGGTATAGAAGGTCTTAGATATGCAGCTTCCAAGGATATTCCTGTTGTGATAATGGAGCCTCTAAGAGGAGGGCGTCTAGCCAATCTTCCGGAAGGAGCAAGGAAGGAATTTGAGAAGGTGGATCCTTCAAGAAGCAGTGTAGACTGGGGACTTCGCTGGATCTGGAATCATCCTGAAGTTACAGTTGTCTTATCCGGAATGAATGATATAAGTCAGGTCAGACAGAACTGCGTCACTGCAGAAACTGCCACCGCCTGTTCATTAAGTCAGGCAGAGCTAAAAGCATATGATGGTGCTCTTAAACAGCTTCGAAAGAGTATCAAGGTTGGATGCACAGGCTGCGGCTACTGTCAGCCTTGCCCTAAGGGAGTAGATATTCCAACCAACTTTGCGATCTACAACTCAAGCTATACAGATGGCTATTTTAACGCATTTCGTGAATATGTCATGTGTACCACACTTAGGAATGTTCAGTCCAATGCAAGCTTGTGCGTAAAATGCGGCAAATGTGAACAGCATTGTCCGCAGCACCTTAACATCAGGCAGGAACTTGTAAATGTTACAAGACGATTTGAAAATCCATTATATGAGATAGGTATACCTATTGCCAAGAAGGTTATGAAGTACTAGAAAATATAATCACATTCAAAATATTTACATTAAAAATATTTACATTAAAAATATTTACATTAAAAACTAGGCCGGCAAGATTAAAGTGCTTGTCGGCCTAGTTTATAACTATGTTAGTTGATCAATGTTTTTAGGAATCAGATACTCATATTATGATAATTCCCAAATTCTATTTCTAAAAGTAATATGAATTTTACTTTCAGCTCATATTCATCATATTCAGTACTACAAGAATAGCAAGAAATACCACATTTAACAGTGTAAATACAGCTACATATCTTCCTTTTTGGCAATCCTTCATCTGTCCATAGAATTTAAAGGAGATAAGGCTTGCCATAGAAGCTATAAGAGTTCCAAGGCCGCCGAGGTTAGTACCTACTATAAGCAGGCGCAGTTTATCAGTCATTCCGGATAGCAGTATTGCTGCAGGAACGTTACTGATGAACTGGCTTGCTATTATAGATGTGATAACTTCACGCCCATTAAGTACGTTCTGAAGAGCATCTCTAATGGGCTCTATTCTTTTGATATTACCTACGAATATGAACAGGAAGATGAATGACAGAAGAAGGAAATAGTCCGCCTTAGTGATAGTCTGCCTGTCGATAAGTAGAACTACTGCGATGGTAACAGCCAGTACCGCCTGATATGGAAGGACATGGACTACTACCAGAATGCTTAGTAAGAACAGCACCAGATAGGATGTTATCATCTTTTTGGAAAAAGATGCGCCTGTCTTTCTATCAGTACTTTTGCTTGTGGATGATACAGATTCTTCTTTACTATTAGCATCGTCAACTTCTTCCATGACAGTTTCATCAGGTGTACCCTTTTTAACAGGGAACATGAATATCCCGAATAATAGCAGTAATAGTAGAGATGCAAGGCTATAAGGCAGCATTATCTTTATAAAACTTACAATGCTGATACCGGACAGAGAGTATAGATACAGGTTCTGAGGATTGCCGATAGGAGTTAGCATACTTCCAAGATTGGCAGCTATAGTCTCAAGAACTATAAGCTTTATGGCAAGAGATCCTTTATTCTCATCATGCATCATGTTTATAAGCTCTATGGAGAATGGCACGAAGCTTATAAGTGCAACATCATTGGTGATGAGCATACTAAAGAAAAAGCATAGAGTTATAAGGACAAGTGCAAGACCTCTTTTTGTAGAAGTACGTGCAAGAAGCTTTTCTCCAATATATTTAAATACCCCCTCTTTACGAAGCCCTGCCATTACAAGCATAAGGCAAAGGAGTATACTAAGTGTCCTAAAATCTATATAGGAAATATACTCAGCATCAGGATGTACTAAGAAGGCGCTTATTATTGCAAGTATAAGTGATATGATTGTTACAGGTTCTTTTTTTAATATATTTAGCATGGCTTAAGTCCTTGTTTTATTATTTTTTGGTCTGAGATTATGCGGTTATAATTAAGTAGCAGATGTACGAAAGATACCTTTGTCAGACCGAGATTTATAATACTACAAAAAAATAGCATGCTCAAATTAAGAATTAGGTTTAAGAATCTATATAAATATGTCGAAATATTATTCGGTTGAAAGCTGACTGGTTGCGATATTCTTAAAATAAAGGGGGTCATTATGAGTGTTATTTCGTGTTCAGCTATTATTCTTGCAGGCGGTGTCGGCGCCCGTATCAGCAGTACCAATACTCCCAAACAGTATATTGAGATCTGCGGAAGACCTATAATCTCATATGTCATAGATACAGTTATCGCAGATCCTGTTATATCAACAGTGGTTATCGTATGTGTTGATGAGTACAAGCAGCTTGTAAGTGATTGCTGCGCAGAAAGTATCAGGGACAGTGGCAGGCACGGCGTAGAGATCAAGTATGCAAGCCCGGGGTTCAACAGGCAGATGTCTGTTTTAAGCGGACTTAAGAAACTGGAAAACTCTATAGGAGAAGGTGACCTTGTAGCCATAATAGATGCTGCAAGGCCATGTATGACGAGGCAGATGCTGGATGCATGCATAGAGGCTGCAGAAGGTGCAGACGGCGCTATTCCTGTTCTTAAGATGAGAGATACTGTATATATGTCAGAAGATGGAAGGCATATAACTGATCTTTTGGAAAGGTCCAAAGTTCTTGCGGGTCAGGCTCCTGAAGTCTTTAGATTTGGAAAGTATCTTGCCGCCAACAATAAACTTTCAGAAGCTCAGATGGACCACATCCACGGAAGCAGTGAACCGGCGATCATGGATGGCATGAAGATCGTCATGATACCGGGAGATGAGAACAACTACAAGATAACAACAGATGCTGACCTTGTCCGATTTAGAAATGACTGCGAATGGAAGCAGGAGATGTAAGCAACTGACAAAGACACTATAATATAAAGCCCCTGCCTTACGGCAGTGTTCATAAGACAGTAACGCAAAATGAGCACTGTCGCGGTGGATTGGCAAAAAAAGAAGAAGTCTGAAAGGAACATACCTTCCAGACTTCTTTTCTTATTAAAATAATGAGATGGTTTATGCTTTTACATCCACCTCGCCGCCTATTATCTTGGCAATCCTGCGTTGGGGGCAACCATACTCAGCTTCATCACAATTCGCTTACAGGTTGAATTCCCTAAAAGAAGCAGTTATTGTGAATTTGCCCCACGAGCGCTATAGTACATTCATCAGCTGATGAAAACAAATCGGAGGAACTCAACTATGGATATAAATTTAGGGAGAATAATTAAGCAATTACGTGCAGAACAATCTGTAACGCAAGAAGAACTTGCCGAATATCTCGGAATCTCCTTTCAGGCTGTGAGCAAATGGGAAACAGGCACAACCTTACCGGATATTACTCTGTTACCTAAGCTGGCTGCTTTCTTTGGGGTCAGGATCGATGAACTGTTCTCAGTTTCTCACGATGACGAACTGGAAAGAATAGACAACATGCTTAAAAGAGAAACTATAACTGATCAAAACTTTTCTTATGCCAAGCGGGTTTTGGATGGAATACTTCGTGAGAATCCTGATGATACAGAAGCGATCAAACGTTACGCCAAGATTTATCTGTCAAAATGCAATACTGATATGCTATCCGCAGGCAAGATGCTTGAAAGAGCAATGACTATAAGCCCTCTTGATGAAGAGATTTTTGCTTTATACCGAAGCGTCCGAGGCGGAAGTGAGTATAAGTACCACAGCGATAATGACTGGTTTATCCGGGTATGTGAGCCTTATGCCCATAAGTTTCCCGGCAACACTAATCTCTATTGCATGTTGATAGAGGCAATGGTCAGTAAAAAATACTTTGACAAAGCAGAAGCCTTACTGGAGGTGGCATATTTTACCGGGGAAAACAAATACATTAAGGATATACTTCTTGGTGATGTTGCAATGGCCAAAGGGAATCCTGCAGGAGCAAAAGAAATCTGGAACAGAATTCCTAAAGATGATTGGCTTGGTCAATATGAGCTGGGTGAACGTTTTAACAGGCTTAATGAATATGAAAATGCAATTGAAAGCTTTAAGAATGCCTATATCGCCCAAAATGCCCCTCATAAAATAGATATGCTCTATTCATTAGCGTTCCTATACAAGAAACTTGGGAGATATGAAGAGGCAAAAGCGGAATGGGAATTAATCATAACTACTCTTCGTAAAGAATACAACGAACCCGAAGATTCCAACGACATTCAGTGGGCTAAGAATGAGATATCTCAGCTTGTATCGTTTATTGGTTCTTGAGGGATTGCAGGTAATATGAGCATATTATTGGAAGGTTAAAGGGTGTGTGCCTTAAATAACAGGCACATGCCTTTTTAT
Source organism: Butyrivibrio fibrisolvens (assembly GCF_023206215.1). Taxonomy (NCBI): domain Bacteria; kingdom Bacillati; phylum Bacillota; class Clostridia; order Lachnospirales; family Lachnospiraceae; genus Butyrivibrio; species Butyrivibrio fibrisolvens. Next base: position 4,102,017 of record NZ_CP065800.1, on the reverse strand, counting down.
ATATGAAGAATCAAGAATTTCTCATTGGTTAAAAATATTTCCAAATGATTAACCTGAATTCAATAGCAAAATCAGATCCTCTTAGGTATCATTATTATTGAACCGGTTCCAATACTGTTTGGAGGAATTGCAGATGACTATTGGAAAAGTAATAAGAAAGTACCGCAAAGAAAAAGGGCTGACACAAGAGGAAATGGCTATCAGGCTTGGAGTGAGTACTCCTGCGGTAAATAAATGGGAGAAGGACAATACCCTTCCGGATATCTCGCTATTAGTGCCTATTGCGAGATTATTTGGCATTTCTACTGATGAACTACTGTCATTTAAAGATGATATCACTGATAAAGAGATTGATATCTTCATCAAGGAATTGGACAGGAGGTTGAAGCACGAGCCATATGAGGAGGTCTTTGCTGATGCTAAAAAGAAACTTGAAGAGTATCCCGGTAATGAAAGGCTGAAGTGGCAAGTAGCGACCGTACTTAATGCGGCGAGGCTTTTTAATGAAGCAGCTGATAGTGACCGATATGACGATGTGATATGTTCCTGGTTTTCCGGGTTATTGGAATCAGAGAATTTATCAATAAGAAAATCCGCAGCGGAGGCTCTTTTTCATTTTTATTACAGAAAAGAGGATTATCAAACTGCTGAAAGATATCTATTATACTATTCAGAAGACAACCCGGAACGTAAGCTGATGCAGTCAAATATATATGCAAAAACCGGAAAGATCAATGAAGCTTATGTGTCATATGAAGAAATGATGCTTGCAGAAGTGAATCAGCTTCGCGTTATTATGAATGCGTTACAAATCCTATGTGAAGAAGATGGTGATTTGGACCTGGCTCATAGAGTGGCAGATGCCAGTAGTGATGTAGCAAAATGTTTTGACATGGGCGTTTATCAGGAAATGTCAATGCAGTTAGAGCTTGCTGCTTATGAGAAGAGTGTTGATGAAACTGCAAGGATTATGAAGACCCTGATTAGTAATTGTGATTCCATATCAGATTTTACCAAGTCAAAACTGTTTTCACACCTTTCTTTCAAGCAATACGGTAAAGATTTTTACGAGGAATTACGTTCAGATCTAGTCAAAAGATTCTGTGATGAAGAGACTTTTGGATATATGAGTGGTAATAATTATTGGGAGACTTTAAAAGACAAAAGTCATAAAAAATAAAGATGGGGAATGCATCGATGATGAGTATAGCGCTGATTCGGATCTGATTGAGTATGTTGAGGGAAAATGGCCTGTTCCGGAATACAGGACTTTTTATGAATACTTATGTTCTATGGATTGGATGCTAGGTGGAAAGACAGATGATCTGTGATTTATGGGCTGGTATTGCAGTAATATGGAAGACCTTCAGGATTTGTTTTCTGAAGGCCTTTTTTCTTACAACTTGTTATTAACATACTTGATTTGATTGACATGGGTGACAGCGATGTAATCATTGCTGGATTACGAAAAGAAAAAGGATATACGCAAAGTCAACTTAAAAATCCTATATCTTATAGCGAGTTATATTCTCCCAATCAGTAGGTAATCCCATATGTTTTAGCAAATCCGTTTTGGTAAGTCTATGGCTTTTCTTGCAGTATTGATTTATGAGCTTCTTAAGACTTTTCTTATATAGCAGAAATTCATCCTTCCGTAAAAGATATCTGAATGCAATCACAAGACCAAAGTAATCTCTTTTTCCGACAGTATACATAGAACCAGTCATTGGAAGATTCATCTTTTTGTGTATTGGAGTATCTGGGAACTCTCTTTGCACCAGGTTATGGCTGAACAGTCTTTCATTGTGGGCACAAACATTTCTAAAAAGAGTAAGACAGCCCAAATACTGACCGAGGGCTTTTTCGGATACATTTGAATATGCTTTACTAATCATGCTCTGTTGCCTATGTTGTAATAGCCCATAGAATTTTGATAACTGCCCGAAAGTAAGGATTTTAGTTGTAACCCATAGCGGGACATTGCCATATACCTTTCTTTGATGAACAAGGTAAGACTTTTCAGTATTCTTGTTGGCATGATAATCTAAAATGTTGATGAGCTTAGCAACATCATTGGTGAATTTCGAATTTTGATTATAATTTGTAGGTGAAAGATACTGAATTTGGCTTTCTCCGAAAGATGCACAGAAGCTGTCTGATATTAACTGACGAATTTTCTGCTCAACTTTGATAAGATAGCTAAACGTAAGAGTTCTTAGTTCTTCATCAAAATGATATAAGGCGAGAATGTCTTCAAATGTAGTTCCGCCCACATATTTCCTTGTCATTGGATTGATGAAAAGATTTTTGTATCCACCAATAAGAGAAAAATAACCTATATCGGTCAGCATTCTCTCAGCATAATTGATATTATTGATTATCAACCCTTTATCGTGTATAAGCTTTTGGATTTGCTGCCCATACGGAAGATATGGCTTAGACATAATAGAAACTCCCCAAAAAATTAAAGGAGGGCCCTCAGGTCCTCCCGCGGTCCCAGTCCTCACGAGTATCTGGAACTTAGTCACTATAATTAGTTTAGTGGTTTTTAAGGAGTTTGTCAATGTTGGCCCCTTCTTCTTTTTTTGCCAATCCACCGCGACAGTGCTCATTTTGCGTTACTGTCTTATGAACACTGCCGTATCAGGCGGGGGCTTTATAAGCGCTGGAGGCGCAAGTTTTTTAGTTGTTAGCTGTTTTTTATTAAAAGTGCTTTTCATAATCCGGAGGATATTGCATATTTCTGGCAAGTGACAGGTATTTTTGTCTTTGATTGATCTTAAAAGGAAGAAGTATGTATATCTGTGTACGATCTTCAAACTCTGGAACAATGGAGTGATAGAAGCCTACAAGATACTCTACGTTATTTTCTTTTAATCTGCTTTGTACAGTTGTGATGTCATAATAGTTTTTAAAATTGTCACGCTCATCTTCGGGAAGGTAATTATCTGCATACATAGATACAGCTTCTACAGCGTCAGTACTTTCATCAGTTATTCGGTTCTGACTGGAATTAAGATATATGTTCTCTACACTTCCATCTTCATCATACAGATCTATCCTGAAATATAGTGTAAGCATATGGCGCATAGAGGCCTGAATATTTTGAGCCTGTTGTATGCTCTTTTGTGAAGACAGATTTGTACTTGATAGAAGGAAGGTTGCTTTGTCTCCGCTTCTTGCAAGGAACTTAAGTCGTTCGTTTATAATAGCACCATTTATGATAAGGTCGGTTGACTCTATCTTGCCGGTGTTCTCAGCTTTTTTTGCAAGTTCAAAGAACATGTCGTTTTCACGCATGCCGGATTCCTTGGCTCTGTCTTGTGCCTGTTCTTTAGAATGAATATTGAGATGTGCAAGAAGGTCTTTAAAGGTATCATTATAAAAGATATAGCTTAGATTTCTTTCCCCTTCTATTTCGCATATGGCTATGGCCTCTTCACTGAATATCCTTGTCATAGAGGTATCAAATGGAGACGGGGAGATAACATTAACTTCACCCATCTTATCATAATAGTTATGAATATCTGATGCCTCACAGTTATCATCCATCTGAACATCAGGATCACATGGTTTGGGCTTTCCAAATAAGAAACCCTGTATCTTCTCACAGCCTATAGATCTAAGGAAGTTAAACTCTTCTTCGGTTTCGATTCCTTCAGCAAGGGTATGCATTTTAAGTGTTTTGGCCATGTTGATAACACTGGCGAGGATTATCCTTGATCTTGGATTTTCGTTCATATCCTTGAGAAACATTCTGTCGATTTTGATAACATCGAACTGATATGCCTGAAGGTTGTTGAGAGATGAGAATCCGCTTCCAAAATCATCCATCCAGATCTGATATCCGGCTTTTCTGAAGTTTTCAACACCTGTTTCAAGAGGGGTATTGGCCTGGGCAAAAGCTCCTTCTGTAACTTCAATATTGATGAGCTTTATCGGGACTTTATGTTTTTTACGTAAGCTGTCAACTTCTGTAAATATATCACATAAGAGAAAGTCAAGACGTGATAAGTTGACGGATATAGGTTGTACAGGAAATCCATTGTCGATGGCAGCTCTTTGAACCTGGCATACCTGATCTATGATGCACAGGTCAAGCTTGTGGATGAGCCTTGCGTTTTCAAGAATCGGCACAAAGACTCCCGGAGATACGAATCCGTAAGTGGGATCTATCCATCTTGCCAGCGCTTCATAACCGCAGATTTTCCTTGTGAGAGATCTGACTTCGCACTGAAAATAGGGCTGTATATAGTGGTTTTTTACAGCCTGATCAAAACCAGTGATTATATAATGCTTAAAATCAAGTTCCTGTTCAATGCTTTCGCTGTAGATCATTACATAATCGCCTAGGTTATCTTCTATGTAGTCGCAGGCAAGCTTGGCGCAGTCGATCATCTGGGTGGGCTTTTTGTCTTTTTTGTCATTAATATATATTCCGCAGTTTATATGAAGCGGAATGGTGGATTTATAGCCCAGAATATCTTCCTGTATCTTGCCAATACTACTTTTGATCTTGTCGGTATCGATAGTCTTAACATAGAGCAGAAATCTATCACCGGATACTCTGCCCAGAAGATCAGTAGGGAATGCATCATGAATCTTATCTGTGAGAAAATCAAGAAACAGATCGCCTTGAGCAAAACCATAATTCTGGTTAAAGGTTTTAAAACTGGACACATTAATAAAAATAAAAGAGCAGTCCTCTTTTAGTATTGAATCGGCATGTTCATTTATCGTATTCAAAAAACTTGCGATGGTAACACAATGTGTTGCTTTTGGTTCTGATTCCTTTTCATTAAGGATTTCAACCATAGATAGCCCCCTGAAGCTTTATTGCAATATTAGTTTTGTAAAATAGACATAAACATCCAAAATCGCATATGTAATTTCGGATTATCTTCCCAAAAACTTAAGAGGGAAAAATAAGGTATGGAAGCCGAGCGCCGATATTTATGTTTATGACAGGAAGTCATCGCAATAAATATCGGGAAAAAAAGCGAGGCATGGAAGCCGAGCGCCGATATTTATGTTAGAATAATTCACTGAAAGGAAGATGTTAATTATGGATTCATATACTGATTTTGCGCTTGTATACGATACATTTATGGATGAAACCCCATACAGCGAATGGGCAGATTTTATAAGTGATCTTATAAAGGAATATGGTATTACAAAACCTAAATCAAATAATACAAATGACGTTTTTTCAGCAGGTTCAGATGAAGCAGGTGATGATTTAGAACAGACAATGCTTTCACAGGAGAGAGACCTTGTGGTAGAACTTGGCTGCGGTACAGGATCTTTTGCCCAGGAGATGGCAAAAAGAGGCTACGATATCATGGGTATTGACAATTCTGAGCAGATGCTCCAGATTGCGATAGACAAAAGGGACAAATCCGGTTATGATATCATGTACCTTGAACAGGACATGAGAGAGTTTGAGTTATACAGCACAGCAGGAACTTTTTTGAGTGTGTGTGACAGCGTCAATTATCTCACAGAGCCGGAAGATGTTGTTAAGATGTTAAGTCTTGTCAATAATTATCTGTATCCGGGTGGTATCATTATCTTCGATTTTAACACTGTCTACAAATATCGTGATGTTATTGGCAATACTACCATAGCTGAGGATAGGGACGATTGTGCATTTATCTGGGATAACTGGTATGATTCTGATACCTGCATCAATGAGTATGATCTTACTATCTTCGTACATGAAGAGGATGACAGATACAGACGCTTCAGCGAGACTCATTTTCAAAGGGGATATACTCTTGAAGAGATGATAAGGATAGTAGAAGAGTCCGGCATGGATCTTGTTAAGACTATAGATGCTGATACTCACGAGGATCCCACTGATGAGAGTGAGAGGATATATATTATTGCCAGGAAGAATTCTGATAATAATGTAACAGTTTATAAGGAAGAGGAATAAGAAGTGGATAATAGTACAAATTATAACGATTATATGGTGCGTGCAACAGCTGCATCAGATCAGATAAGAGCATTTGCAGTTACATCAAGAGATCTTGTGGAGACTGCAAGGAAGGCTCATGATATAAGCCCTATAGCTACAGCTGCTCTTGGACGTCTTATGTCAGGAACTATCATGATGGGATCCATGATGGAGCATGAGAAGGATCTTATCACTGTTAAGATTGAAGGCGATGGACCTCTTGGAGGAGTCCTTGCAACTGCCAATAATATAGGTCAGGTCAAGGGCTATGTTAATAATGGTGATGTTGTCCTTCCTCCAAACAGTGCAGGGCATCTTAATGTTGGCGCAGGCATTGGCAAGGGTACATTCACTGTTATCCGGGATATGGGTCTTAAGGATCCTTATGTAGGGCAGGTTCCGCTTTATACCGGCGAGATTGCAGAAGACTTCACATACTATTTTGCCAAGTCCCAGCAGACTCCCTCATCAGTAGGTCTTGGAGTTCTTATGAACCATGACAATACTGTTAGAGAGGCAGGAGGCTTTATAGTGCAGCTTATGCCTTTTGCAGATGAGGCTGTTATATCACATCTTGAAGAGAACCTTAAGAAATTCACTACTGTGACAGATGTGTTAAAACAAGGCAAGACTCCTGAGCAGATGCTCGAGATAGTACTTGACGGTTTCGATATCAAATGGAACGGCCGTATGCCTGTACAGTGGCACTGCAACTGTTCCAAGGACAGAGTTTCAAGAGGACTGGTTCTTCTTGGCAGAGCCGAACTTGATAATATCATCAAAGATGGTAAGCCTATAGAGACTAAGTGTCATTTTTGTGGCAAGAAATATGATTTTGATATAGACGAACTTAAAGAGCTTTATAAGAGCGCAAAGTAAGAATTTGCTATTAACGAATACACGATCTATAACCTAAACAGAAGACTTCGCCCATGTTAACGTAGTTGCAAGGGTGAAGTCTTTTTTAGGTGTTACGATTTTAGGCACGCGCTTAATTGCATTTTTCTTCATAAAGTTTTTGATTTTTTTGGCCGATAAGGATTATTGAGAGCGTGTTGTCTTTTTTGCCACTCTTACCTTTGCTCACTTGGCTCTGGCATAGGTTTTTTATCAGTATGATCCAATTTAATAGGAATGCTTTGGATGCTGGAGGGTATTGTCTATGAGCACTAATTCTAATGGAAAAGCTTCTTTGAAACCAACTAAAAGCGTAAGCGGCAAACTTATGATGGTCGTGATACCGATCATTGCAGTTGTTATCGTAGGAGTTATTGCACTTATTACGATCAACGCAAGGAGTATCATAACAGTTCAGGCTAGCAACAGACTTATAGAAGAGTCAAGAGCTAATGCCAATTCTATCGGAATACAGATAACAGAACTGGTTAATTATGTTGATTCCGTTGGAGACTCTTTGCAAGTAGCTGATATAGATTCGGATGATGATATTCTTGAATTTATGAAGATTATAATTGATAGTAATGATTATGCTTCTGATGCGTATTTTACTATTGGAAATGATACTTTTATAGATGGTTCAGGATGGGTCCCTGAAGATGATTATGATCCTACATCAAGGCCATGGTATCAAAATGGCATAACTAGTGATTCTGTTTTGATAGGAACTCCATCATATGATATTACTACAGGACAGATGGCAGTTGTTCTGTCTAGGAAAGTTACTCTGAAAGATGGAAGAGTAGGTGTATTGGCTATTGACATGCTTATAAGCAGTATAGCAACTCAAGTTGGCGAATATAAGCCGCTTGAAACCGGCGGAAGCATGATGCTTGACGGCGATATGATAATTTCATACTTCACTTCAGATTTTAATGGAACCAGCGTAACTGAGCATTCAGACGATACCTTCCTGACACAGGCTTATGAATATGCTCAGACAGGTTCTGAAGAATTTACATTGATAAAATCATATACTGGTGATACATATGGTGTTGTTGTTTCCAAGGTACCTGGCACTTCCTGGTCACTTATATCTTCTGTGTTAGAAGCTGATGTATTTGCAGAACTCAACAAATTTATATATCTTGTTGCTGCAGTTGCTGTTGTAGTTATATTGGGAATCGCAGCTATAATGTTCACTCTTATCAATTCTATAGTTGCAAAGCCTGTTAAGAGACTTACAGGTGATATTGCCAAGATCGCAGAGGGAGACTTTAGAGTTGATATTAAGACAGGTGGCAATGACGAGATAGGTAAGATGAACAATGATATGAGTGAATTTGTCGTTAATATGAGAAATACACTCGGAGATATTCAAAATGAGGTTAATAAGCTTGCAGGCGAAGCATCTTCCAGTAAAGATGCATCTTATAAGCTCACCAATGAAGCCACTGAACAGGCTCACGGTATGCAGCAGATCAAGGATGCCATGAGCGGAATGGCTGATGCCGTTACAGAGCTTGCCAATAATGCAACAGAGCTTGCAACAGAAGTATCCGATCTTACAGAAAAGGGACAGGCTGCCAACGGTACTGTAACTAATCTTGTAGAGAAAGCTAAGAACGGTAAAGAAGATATGGAAGCAGTTCAAAAAGGTATGAGTAATATCTCGGCTTCCATGACAGATATGAATGAAGTAGTAGAAGTAGTAAGAGACTCTGCACAGAAGATCAATTCTATTATCGAGATGATCACATCTATTGCAGAACAGACCAATCTCTTGTCACTTAATGCTTCCATAGAAGCTGCACGTGCAGGAGAGGCCGGCAAGGGATTTGCTGTTGTTGCTACAGAGATCGGTAGCCTTGCCACAGACTCTGCTGACTCCACGACTCAGATTGCCAAGATCCTTGAAGAGATAACCCAGCAGATCAATTCCCTGTCAGAGAAGTCTCAGGTCAATATGCAGGAGATCGATACCAATGTTGAGGCGGTGTCCAAAGCCGGCAATACATTCGCAGAGATATTCCAGAGTCTGGATGAGACCAGCGCTACTGTTAACGAGATGATCGACAAGATTGGTAAGGTTGATACTATTGCAACATCTATGGCAGCAATCTCGGAAGAGCAGTCAGCTAGTACTCAGGAAGTAAGTGCAACTGCCGAGAATCTTGCAGAAAGTGCTCAGGCAGTATCAGATAACAGTAAAGGTGTTGATGAAAGTGCAAGTACTGTTACTGAATCCGCCAACTCTATTGAAGGCTATGTAAGGAAGTTCATAATAAATTAAAATAATATATTGCGGTAGTAGCGATTAAATTCGCTATTGCCGCTTTTTTTATTACTTGTATAATATGACGTAAGGAATATGAAGAACAATCTGATCACTACACTGATATGTGGTGATCAGAAGATGGTTCGATTTGGACTTGCCCTGAACAAAATATATTAAAAATAATAAAAGGATGGAAATAATACTATGTCGTTGATTGAATTTACCAAGATGCATGGCGCCGGCAATGATTATATATATATCGATGGAGCCAAAAATGTGATACCTGAAGTTATAAAGCCTGAAGTTGTAAGGAAGTTGTCCGACCGGCATTTTGGTATCGGCGGGGGTGGTGTTATTTTTATAAACCCAATCGAGGGCGCCGATTTTGAGATGGAGATGTACAATGCTGATGGTTCAAGAGGTGAGATGTGTGGCAATGGTATCAGATGCGTTGCCAAGTTTGTTTATGATCATGGCATGACAGACAAGACCAAGGATCTTGCGATAAGTTCTTTTGGAAGGAATCGCTATCTTGATCTTACTGTAAGTGGTGGCAAGGTTACTATGGTAAGAGTCAATATGGGTGCTCCTATATTAGAACCTGCAAAGATTCCTGTAGAAGAGTCGAAGTTTCGTGATAAGGATAGAATAGTGGATTACCCTATACCGATTGAAGACAGGAATTTCAGAATGACCTGTGTATCTATGGGCAATCCTCATGCAGTTGTTTTTGTCACAGATCAGGATAATCTTAGTGAGTTCCCTTTGGAAAAATATGGAAAGAAATTTGAAAACCATCCTTATTTCCCGCAGAGAACCAATACAGAGTTTGTTCATGTAGATGACAGAAAAAATGTACATATGCGTGTATGGGAAAGAGGATCAGGAGAGACTCTTGCATGTGGGACAGGGTGCTGCGCTACAGCGGTTGCCTGCATTTTAAACAATCTTACAGAAGATGAGATTACGGTTCATGTTCTCGGCGGAGATATAATCTGCAGATGGGACAGACAATCAGGCAATGTCTATATGACAGGCCCTGCAGAAACAGTTTTTGAAGGAAGCGTTGAGATCTGAAATATAGATTGCAGGAACATAGCCATATTCAACCTTTGAACAAGCGTGATCAATTTGTATATTGTTAAATTTTTACAAAAAATTTATCAAAATTATGGAAACTTTGAAGTGCCAAAAAGTCTTGATTAGATGCAGATAATCGGTTACATTATAGAAGACGCTTATAGAAGAAAGCACGGATTGATCACCATCGTAGTGTACGGGTTGGGGAACCGGTATTAAGCGATGCAATCAGTTTCAGGACCAGGGAGGTATGAATGTTTATATAATTATCGCCTATGTAGTGGGTGGCGGTATCTATATATAAGTTGCATGGCAGCATGTAATGAATGACGTTTAAAGACCTGAAATACTGACTTACATCACGGGCATGGTGTTGATCTATAAGTTTGAAGGAGCACTTGCGACAGGGAGTTGCAAGATGCTTCTTTTTTTGTAATAGTTTCCTGTATATTCTACTTGAACACTGACTTTCATGTATCACATTCGGTTTTTTGGTCAATATTTATGTATCTTTATGCATTTTAAGAAAATGTTTGGACAATATTTCTGATTGCCTCTGTCACTTTAGTGTGATAGAATATCTTTCATGGACGTACAAATGTCCGCGTAGGACAAACTATCATGTAGGAGATATCATGAAAGAACATTCCGGATATTACATTGTTCAAAGACAGGCTATACCAGAAGTGCTTATTAAAGTCGTCGAAGCCAAGAAACTTCTTGAATCCGGCAGAGTCCGTACTGTTAACGAGGCAGTTGCCAAAGTTGATATCAGTAGAAGTTCTTTTTATAAATACAAAGACGATATATACGAATTCCATGATTCTCTTTCGGGATCCACATTCACACTTACATTTCAGATAGATGATGAGCCAGGACTTTTGTCAGATGTCCTGGGGATCATTGCAAGATCAGGAGCCAATATCCTGACCATTCATCAATCTATACCTATTGACGGAGTAGCATCTCTTTCTGTCAGTCTCCAGGTGATCGATGAAGGTGTTAGCGTCACGGATCTGTCTGCAGCAATAGGCCAAAGGCCCGGGGTACACAAGGTTCAGATAAGCGGACGTGGTAACGGTGTTTCCTAATAACTGTCATCTATTCAATAATTTAAATTTTTTTATATAAATATATCCTTATACAGTTTTTATGTGCTATACTTTCGGATTATAAGGATTTTTTACATTTTTTTGCATAAATATGCGTGGACATCCATGCGGATCAAAGGGAGGCAATATGGCCAAGGCAGCAGTATTAGGTTATGGAACAGTTGGAAGCGGTGTGGTTGAAGTCCTTGATACTAACAGCGCAGAAGTTGAAGCTAGTGCCGGCGAGAAAGTCGAAGTTAAGTATATTCTTGACCTTCGTGATTTCCCGGGAGACAAACATGAAAGTCAGATCGTTCATGATATAGAAGTTATTTTAAACGATCCTGAAATAGATGTTATCTGTGAGACTATGGGTGGCCTTGAACCGGCTTTTACCTTTGAAAAAAGAGCACTTGAGAAGGGTATTAGTGTATGCACCTCCAATAAAGAACTTGTGGCAGCACATGGTCCTGAGCTTGTAAGGATCGCCAAAGAGCACAACTGCTCATATCTTTTTGAAGCATCTGTTGGCGGCGGTATCCCTATCCTTCGTACACTTAATACTTCTCTTAAGCATGAGAAGATTGATTCTATTACCGGAATCTTAAACGGAACAACCAATTATATTCTGACAAAGATGGACAGAGAAAAGATTGGATTTGCAACTGTTTTAAAGGAAGCTCAGAACAAGGGCTATGCTGAGAGAAAACCTGAAGCAGACATTGAAGGATATGATGCATGTCGTAAGACAGCAATACTTGCTTCACTTATGTCAGGTCAGTATGTAAAGTATGAGGATATAGAGACAGAAGGCATTACCAAGATCACTCAGGAAGATTTTGCATATGCAAGAAGCCTTGGAATGTCCATTAAGCTTCTTGGAATGATCAAGAAGAACAATTCCGGCTTTTTTACTATGGTATCTCCATTTCTTATTCCATCAGAGAATCCGCTTGCATTTGTTAATGATGTATTTAATGCGATCGTAGTTCACGGCAATATGCTTGGAAGCACGATGTATTATGGTAAGGGCGCAGGCAAGCAGGCTACAGCCTCTGCTGTAGTTGCTGATCTTATAGATCTTGTGATCCATAAAGGAAGTCATATGGATGTTAACCTTACAGATTCTCCTGCAGACTTATCTGATAACGGAAGCTATGTTCACAGATTTTTTGTAAGGGTTGATGAGAATAGTGAAGATCAGGCCAAAGAGCTCTTTGGATCTTCAATTGAAGTTGTCGAGAGCAAGGACGTATTTGGAGAATTTGCATTTGTTACAGATTTGATCTCAGAAAAAGATTTTAAGGAAAAATATGCGCAGCTCGTGAAAGCAAAGGGATTCCTTCGTGAGCTTTAAGGAGAAGATATAAAATGAAAAAGGTAGTAAAGTTTGGCGGTAGTTCACTTGCCAGTGCACAGCAGTTTGAAAAAGTTGGAAATATTATCAGAAGTGATGAAGGCAGAAGGTATGTTATTCCTTCAGCTCCAGGCAAAAGAAATTCCGGTGACAGAAAAGTTACTGATATGCTCTATGCCTGCTATGCACTTGCAGAAGAAGGCAAGGATTTTAGGGTTAAACTTGCAGAAATAAAAGCACGTTATGATGAAATAATTACAGGTCTTTCACTTGATTTTTCTCTGGCAGAGGACTTTAAGGAAATTGAAGAGAAGTTCAAGAATAAAGCCGGAAAAGATTATGCAGCATCAAGAGGTGAGTATCTTAACGGTAAGATAATGGCTCAGTATCTTGGTTATACATTTGTAGATTCAGCCAGTGTTGTATGCTTTGATAAGAAAGGCGAGTTTGATGCAGAAAAGACCAACGAGAAAATGTCTGCAAAACTTTCTAAAACAGAGCGTGCAGTTATCCCGGGATTCTTTGGTGCTATGCCTGACGGAAGCATCAAGACTTTCTCAAGAGGCGGATCAGATATAACAGGTTCTATTGTCGCTCGTGCAGTTAAAGCTGATGTATACGAGAACTGGACAGATGTGAGCGGATTTATGATCGCTGACCCTCGTATTATAAATAAGCCACAGTCAATCGAGATCATTACATATACAGAACTTCGAGAGCTGGCTTACATGGGAGCATCTGTGCTTCATGAAGATTCTATCTTCCCGGTTCGTAAAGAGGGTATTCCGATCAATATCAGAAATACCAACAAGCCTGAAGATGAAGGAACCTGGATCGTAGAATCAACAGCCAGAAAGTCCAAGTATACTATTACAGGAATCGCCGGCAAGAAAGGCTTCTGCTGTGTGAACATATCCAAGGATATGATGAATTCCGAAATCGGTTTTGTAAGAAAAGTACTTCAGTCATTTGAAGATCATGATATATCCATAGAGCATGTTCCTTCTGGAATTGATACCATGACAGTATTTGTTCATGAGGATGACTTCATAAGTAAGGAACAGGCGGTAGTCAGTGAGATTCACAGACTTGCCAAGCCTGATATGCTTGAAATTGAGTCTGATCTAGGACTTATTGCAGTCGTAGGTCGTGGTATGAAGTCTACAAGAGGTACTGCAGGAAGGATTTTCTCAGCTCTTGCACATGCCAATGTTAACGTCAGAATGATCGACCAGGGATCATCTGAGCTTAATATCATCATAGGTGTTGAGAACAGAGATTTTGAAAAGGCTATAAGTGCTATCTACGATATATTTGTAGAGACACAGTTATGATAGTCCATAAGCCTTGAATGTAGTGGGCTTATGGCAGGTAGGTATATACCTTATAAATACCTACATCCTAATATTGTTAAGAACAATTTGATCAATTGATTCTTATATGCTTATTCCTAAAATGGCACCTTATCCGTGTTGGATGAGGTGCCATTTCGATGAGAAAGTTTGAGTTAAAAGCTGAATTTAAATAGTTTTACGCTGATCATTGCATAGAATTATCAGCTTTCTGAAGGTGCATATTCGCTCAAATATTCGAGGAACTTAATAGCCAGGTCTGTTCTACTGGAGTTTCCTATTATTCCAAATATAGGAACTGATCCTGCATATGTATTAGTGCTTTGCATGAAAGCTGTATCTGATAAGATGATGCCTACAGGAACAGGATCTTCCATACTGTCTGGATCCGGAAGTACGAAAGCCTCTTCTGAAACAATTGAGCTTGGAGATGATATTCCGAGCATATAGCTTATCTCTTCATCGGATATAGTTTCATCAGTAGCTGCAGAATTCGAGCCAGCTACTGAAGGATCATCTTGTGAGCCTTGGCTTTCATTATCTGCGGTGTTTTCTGAAGATGCTTGTTCATATGTTCCGTCTTCAATAGCTTTTAAGATAGCACCGTCTACATAATAGATATAGCCATCATATTTTTTGAGCTCATCTTCTGACATAAGATCACGAAGATCTGTCATATAGCTGTTTCTTGCATACTGCTCAAATACTGACTGATCCGCGATCATAACATCCAGATCACCTGCAGCGGTTATCGCCATGATACGTTCCTGAGTTGACACGTCATAAGTATTGTAAGAGCTTGTGCTAAGAGTCTGATTGGTATCGATAAGAACGTTGTAGCTACTTGTGTCAATTCCGGCGTATCCAGCAAAATCTTCTCCAATTACTTCTCCATCAGGATGCATTGTAGAATTGATCATCATTGCATAGAATCCGTACGGAAGGTTTGAAGCCATATCTCTTATAAGATAAAAAGAAAAAAGTGCGATCACAATAATAACTGCTGTAGGGACCTTATAATAATCCCAGAAATAAGAGGCCATTGCCTTGAATCCTTTTTTTCTTACCTTCTTATGCTGTTTTTTGATATCATCCCAAACTGCCATCTTATACCTCGCAACTACTATTCAGCAGTATATAGTGAACTGCGGAATAATTATTTATATATGAATTTCTATAATATGAATTATTAGAAGCTCTAAAAAAGACCTTTAGTCATAATAAATAAAATATCACTTATGGTCAATTAAAAAAATATGAATTCTTCAAAGGATTATATTCCAGTATCTAAAAACTTCCCACTTGGACTGACCAGCATCCGCAAAGACTTTACAGGGGGGAGGCAGTATATAAATCATTGCCACACTTTTTAATCGTTTTATTAAATTCATGAGCATGATAGATGGAAATTTTTATTCTGTCAGGGGTCTGTCTGTTTGAGCGTAGCGAGTTTCAGACCCTGGAATAAAAATTTTCAGATATCATGCCATGAATTATAAAACGATTAACAGTGTGGCAATGATTTATATACTACCTCCCCCCTGTAAAGTCTTTGCGGATGCTGGTCAGTCCAAGTGGGAAGTGCATGCTGTTATACATACAAATTACATAATAAAAACTGTTTTAAGATCGTTTATTTACAATTTTTATATAAAATTAATCAAAGTACGGCTATATCGAGTTGAAAATGCTTGCAAGTTTGGTTAAAGTAATATATCATTACTGTCAAATATTTTTTTGAACAAATATTCTAAAAATATTTGACAATAAAATATTATTACACGGAGATGCGACGATGAACGAACTGGATTATGTTGAATGTATGGTAAAGAGAAAAACATCACCACTTTTTGTTTTTCTTAAATTTGTATGTATTATTCTTGCTGTTATCAGTGCACTTGGCTTTATGACCGGAATAGGTGCGATTCTTGGTATGATCGTTACACTTGCATTAACTGTATTTTTTGGCTTTATGGCTTTTCTTTGCAACCTTAATTCCAATATTGAGTACGAGTACCAGTATTGTGAGAAGGAAGTTACTGTAGATAAGATTCTTAACAAGAACAGCCGTAAGCGTGTTGGTAAGTTTGAAACAGAGCGTATGGAAGCTTTTGGCCCCATTAACTCTTATCATCTTGACGAATTTAAGAACAAGAACTATCAGGTTCTTGATTTTTCGGATGGTGAAGTTCACCAGCCTGATACAAGATATGCTTTTTACTATGATGGACGTCAGAAGCTTATCATGAATCCTGACGAAAGACTGGTTGCTGCTGTATATCAGGTAGCACCTCGTAAGACATTTAAAGACTGATCACTCTAAGATGCAGGCGCACAGAACTATTGGCACCTGCATCATTCTTAAATAAAGGTAACAATTTAAGTTTATATATAAGAATTAGGAGAATAAAATGGGCAAAATTATCGGTGAAGGAATTACATTTGATGACGTATTACTGGTACCTCAGTATTCACAGGTCATCCCAAATCAGGTTCAGCTTGGAACACAGCTTACTAAGAGAATCCATCTCAACATTCCAATGATGAGTGCCGGAATGGATACAGTTACAGAACACGATATGGCAATTGCCATGGCCAGACAGGGTGGTATCGGTATCATCCACAAGAACATGTCAATTGAACAGCAGGCTGAAGAAGTTGATAAGGTTAAAAGATCTGAAAACGGTGTAATTACTGACCCGTTCTCATTATCTCCTGAACATACACTTGCTGATGCAGATTCACTTATGGCTAAGTTCAAGATCTCAGGTGTTCCGATCACAGAAGGCAAGAAGCTTGTAGGTATCATTACAAACCGCGATCTTAAGTTCGAAACAGATTACAGCCGTAAGATCAAGGAAGTTATGACTTCTGAGAATCTCATCACAGCTCCTGCAGGAACAACACTTGAAGAAGCAAAGAAGATTCTCGGTCAGTCCAAGAAAGAGAAGCTTCCTCTTGTAGATGAGAATTTCAACCTTGTAGGTCTTATAACTATCAAGGATATTGAAAAAGCAGTTAAGTATCCTCTTGCTGCCAAAGACAGCCAGGGAAGACTTGTATGTGGCGCCGGTGTTGGTATTACAGCCAATGTGCTTGACAGAGTACAGGCTCTTGTTGATGCCAAGGTTGACGTTGTAGTTCTTGACTCTGCCCATGGTCACTCACAAAATGTCCTTAACTGCCTTCGTATGATCAAAGAGAAGTTCCCTGATCTTGATGTTATCGCAGGTAACGTGGCTACAGCCAAGGCTACAAGAGATCTTATTGAGGCTGGAGCTGATGCAGTCAAAGTTGGTATCGGACCTGGATCTATCTGTACTACACGTGTAGTTGCAGGTATCGGTGTTCCTCAGGTTACAGCAGTTATGGAATGTTACTCAGTAGCAAAAGAGTATGGTATTCCGATCATCGCTGATGGTGGTATCAAGTTCTCAGGTGATATCACAAAAGCTATCGCAGCAGGCGGAAGCGTAGTAATGATGGGTTCAATGTTTGCTGGATGCGATGAGGCTCCCGGTGCAACAGAACTTTTCCAGGGTCGTAAATATAAAGTTTACAGAGGAATGGGTTCTATCGCTGCTATGGAGAATGGCTCCAAGGACCGTTATTTCCAGGAAGGTGCCAAGAAGCTTGTTCCTGAAGGTGTTGAAGGTCGTGTTGCTTATAAGGGAATGCTTGAAGATACAGTATTCCAGCTTATCGGCGGACTTCGTTCCGGTATGGGATATTGCGGATGTAGTACTATCAAAGAGCTTCAGGAGAATGCACAGTTCGTTAAGATCACATCTGCAGCTCTTCGTGAGAGCCATCCTCATGATATCCATATCACCAAGGAAGCTCCTAACTATTCTGTAGATGATAATTGATCAGTAACGCTGAAAAGGCGATTTACTGTAGATAATAGTAGCATGATTAAAGCGGACGGATGTTTATAAAGCATCTGTCCGTTTTTTCTCACTAATAGCAGGATCTAAAGATATTTGTTTTAAAATGTGTATTGCAAGTTGTTTTCTAAAAGTGACAAACGTGTTATGATAAAATAAGCTATGCATAACTGTTAAGAATATGGTCATGTATGGCGAAATATATTTATAGATAAGGATTGGATAATAGGAAATGGCAGAAGTAGTGAATAGTTCCGAAGAGTCAAAAGAAAATGCTCCTTCCAGGAACTTTATTGAAGCAGAGATTGACAAGGATTTGAAGGAAGGAGTCTATGATCACGTTCAGACGAGATTTCCTCCTGAACCTAATGGATTCCTGCATATAGGACATGCCAAGAGTATCATCATTAATTCCGGTATTGCTAAGGAATATGGCGGCAAGTTCAATATGAGATTTGATGATACAAATCCAACAAAAGAAAGATCTGAGTTCATGGATTCTATCATAGCTGACGTCAAGTGGCTTGGTGCAGACTATGAAGATCGTCTTTTCCATGCATCGGATTATTTTGATCAGATGTATGAATATGCAGTTAAGCTTATCAAAAAGGGTAAGGCTTATGTATCTGAGCTTACAGCTGAGCAGATGCGTGAATACAGGGGAACTCTTACAGAGCCCGGCAAGGATGATCCAAACAGAGACAGAAGTATAGAAGATAACCTTCGTATGTTCGAAGAGATGAAGAGCGGCAGCGTAGAAGATGGCGCTATGACACTTCGAGCTAAGATTGATATGTCATCACCTAACATTAACATGCGTGACCCGATCATATATCGTGTAGCTCATATGACACATGCACGTACAGGTGATAAGTGGTGCATCTATCCTATGTATGACTATGCTCATCCTATAGAAGATGCTATTGAAGGTATAACACATTCGCTGTGTACACTTGAGTTTGAAGATCACAGACCGCTTTATGACTGGGTTGTCAGAGAATGCGAATTTGCTAATCCTCCTCGTCAGATAGAGTTTGCCAAGATGTATCTTACCAATGTTGTTACAGGTAAGAGATATATCAAAAAGCTTGTAGAAGATAAGGTAGTAGACGGATGGGATGATCCTCGTCTTGTTACTATTGCAGCTCTTAGAAGAAGAGGTTATACACCTGAGTCTATCAGGAAGTTCGTAGAACTTCTTGGTGTATCCAAGGCTAACTCTTCAGCTGAGATGGCAATGCTCGAGTATTGTATCCGTGAAGATCTTAAGCCTACTGCTAAGCGTATGATGGCTGTCCTTCATCCTGTAAAGCTTATAATCGACAACTATCCTGAAGGACAGACAGAGAAAGTTACTATTGAATATAACAAAGAGAACCCTGAGATGGGAAGCCGTGAAGTTACATTCGGAAGAGAACTCTATATTGAAGCAGAAGACTTCATGGAAGAGCCTCCTAAGAAATACTTCCGTATGTTCCCTGGCAATGAAGTCCGTCTCATGAACGCTTATTATGTTAAATGCACAGGATGCGAAAAGGATGCAGATGGCAATGTGACAGTTGTTCATGCTGAGTATGATCCTACTACAAGAGGTGGTGACAGTGCTGATGGTCGTAAGGTCAAAGGTACTATCCACTGGGTATCTGCAGCAGGAAGCAGAGACTGCGAAGTTCGTCTTTACGAGAATCTTACAGATGAGGAAAAAGGCGTATACAACGAGGAAGACGGATCACTCAACTTAAATCCTAATTCGATTACTGTGATCAAAAATGCTAAAATAGAAGAAGAGCTTGTAAGTGCACAGAAATATGACAGATTCCAGTTTGTAAGAAACGGATATTTCTGCGTTGACAGTAAGGATTCCAAAGACGGTGAACCGGTATTTAACCGTATCGTTTCACTCAAGAGTTCATTTAAACTCAGTTAAAGGAGTGTGCTGCTATGTCATTATTTTCGGGACTTGAGAAATTCGGATTAGGTAGTCTAAAAGGTGAGAAGATATTCGACAATTCAGAAAAGAAAGTTGAAGAAAAGCCCAAAGAAGAGCCCAAAACAGTATCTGTTGCTGATGAGCTCCCTGAAGAAAAAACTCTGGTTTTTGAAAAGAAGTACGTATGTCCTGTGTGCGAGACCAGCTTTACATCGCTAACAGTCAGAACCGGTAAGGTTCATGTCAAGGAACAGGAGATAGATCTTCATCCTATCTATGATATTATGGATGAGATCAAATATGACATAGTTGCATGTCCGGCTTGTGGATATGCTGCTCTTGCCAGATATTTTGATATGATAACCAAAAGGCAGAAGGATGCTGTCCGCGAAAGGATAAGTCTGAATTTCAGACCTATAAAGCATAAGTATGAAATATATACATATGATGATGCTCTTGAGCGTTATCAGCTTGCACTTGCCAATGCTATAGTCAAGGATGCCAAGGCTTCTGAGAAGGCATATCTATGTCTTAGATATGCCTGGCTTATAAGGCAGATGCTCCGTGATCCGGTAACAATGTCGCTGCCTCATTATGATGAGCAGCGTCAGAAGGAACTTAAGGACGAAGAGAAAGAGCTTTTGAAAAATGCTCTTGAAGGCTTTGTTACAGCTAAGCAGAGTGAGTCCTTCCCTATTGCCGGGATGAATACTATCACGCTTGATTATCTTCTGGCTGCTCTTTATATGGAAAATGAAGATTATACTCCTTCATTGAAACTTATAGGAGAGATTCTTGTATCCAGATCTGCCAGCAATCATACCAAGGAGAAGGCACGTGATCTTAAGGATATGATAGAAGATAAGATGAGGGCATAATCTGTATTAAAATATATTAATGCTATAAGTAAAGTTAAAAATGATTTCAAATAATATAAAAGGCATCCGCTTTGTGCGGATGCCTTTTTGAGACTTTTCATGCAGGTAATAATATTATTTCTCATCATCGAAGAATTCTTCTGTTTCAGATTCAGCGGCTTTTTCCTCTTCTTTATCGTCTTCATTGGAAGCACGATCAAGGTTAACATATCCGCGTTCATTTGATGAGCCTTCTTCTATATCAGCATCATCAAAATCATCGAAATCATCGAAATCATCATCTTCGAGATCATCGTCGAATTCACTGTTCTTCTTGTTGAGGTAATAGTAAATACCTGCAGCGGCTGCAGCTGTAGCAGCACAAAACATTACAAATTTACCGAAACCGTGTGATTTAGACATTGTAAGCCACCTTCCTGTGCCACCGGGCACATTAACTTATTTCTACACGTGATTTTATTTTAATACATTTTGAGCAAATGGAAAAGAGGAAAAATCCTACCAAATTAACAGATTTGTGGCATAATGGTAATATAATTATAGATTTGGGAGATATAAGGCATGGACGATAAGTTTTTTGACCTGAAAAAAGAAAAACAGGACAGAATACTAAATGGGGCACTTAAGATATTTGCCTTGAATGGATATAAGAATGGAAGCACGGATGTGATAGTTAAGGAAGCCGGGATCAGTAAGGGCCTTCTTTTTCATTACTTTGGAACTAAGCAGGAACTTTACCGCTTTCTTCGTGATTATAGTATACGTTTTCTTCAATTGGAGATAAGGAGCAATGTATCTGCATCTGAGACAGACTATTTTACTATCTGGCGTCAGATCATTGCTTCAGAAGAGTCTATCATGGATCAGTATCCGTATATGATTGCTTTTTTGGAGTCTGCAGAAACTGAGACTGATCCTGATACATTTGAACCTGAAGATGAAAAAAAGAAAAGTCGTGATGTATATTCCAAAGCTTTGCAAAATGCAGATTTTGTTCACATAAATCCTGAAGTTGATATCAAGGCTATTGAAGAAATGCTCCACTTTACAAGGAACAATGTTCAAAGAAAACTCATGTTTAAAGATATGATGGATTCGGGAATATATGTACAGCAGGTATCTCACTATTTTGACATGATGGCTAAACTTACATACGTATGATACCGAAAAACATACTATGAGACTATGATCCGAAAACCGCTAATGGTGAAAGGAGTGGCCATGAGTAAAATTGTCATAGCAGGTATAACCCAGTTTGAAACTGTAATCAAGGTTGACAGTATTCCCTTTGACATGAATAGGATGATACACGATTCACCTATTTATGTCGGAGGCGGAGGCGATGCTATGAATGAAGCATTTGCCCTGACCACTCTTGGGGATCAGGTATATTTTATGTCTGTTGTCGGACAGGATCAGAATGTTGAAGTATTCAATCCGCCTGATTTTAAAGTTCATATTAATACGGATTATATACTTCCTGTTATGAAATCAACTCCTTCAGAGATTATCTTTTTTGATAATGATCAGCACCAGCTTATATTCCAGGATCTTAAGGATATAAGGGAAGCCAAGTATGATATGTCAATGGTAAGACCTATCATGGCTGAAGCTGACCTTTTACTTGTTTCTAATGCAAATTTCTGCAGACCTTTCATTCACTATGCTCTTTCAGCCGGCAAGAAGATTGCCCTTAATATGCGCTCATATTCCAAAGAAAAAGAAAAGTATAACGCTGACTTTTTGGAGAATGCAGACATCATCTATATAAGCGATGATACTATTGAAGGTGATCCATATGAATTTATAGATGACTTTGCAAGGCGCTATGATCCTGAGATCATAATCCTGGGTCAGGGCAAAACCGGTCTTATCCTCTATGATAGAGATAGGCATGTCAAATTCCACTACAATTCAGTCAAGACCAATGAAGTTGTCAATTCGCTGGGAGCCGGCAATGCTCTTATTTCCGGCTTTATTCACTATTATCTGGAAACTAAAGACAGCGTCAATGCCATCAAGAATGGACTATTATATGCTTCCTATAAGACAGGATTTATGAGAACCTGCGAAGGCTTCCTTACTCCTGAACAGGTTGAACAGTGGCGTGATCTTATATGGAAGACTCAGTCCGTAACAGATATGTATGGCATTGAAGTTCCTGAGAACTGATTTGGAAAATAATATTTGCAAATATAATGATATGTGATATTATACAAGAAAACGTTTTCCTAAAAATCTGAATGCAGGGGGTCATATAATGTCTAAAAAGACTGAAAAAACATTAAAAACAAGAAGGAGCGGAGTGCTGCTTCCTGTTTCAAGCATTCCTTCACCATATGGTATAGGTACCTTTGGAAAGGAAGCTTTTAATTTTATTGATTTTTTAAGTAAGGCCGGTCAGAGCTACTGGCAGATCCTGCCGCTTGGACCTACAAGCTACGGGGATTCTCCGTACCAGTCTTTTTCTACATTTGCAGGTAATCCTTATTTTATTGATATTGATATTCTTATAGAAAGAGGCTTTTTAAAAGTAGAAGATCTTAAGGGCTTTGACTTTGGCAAGGATCCTTCATGTGTTGATTATGAAAAGCTCTATAAAGGTCGCTTTAAGCTTTTGGAGATAGCTTTCAGAAACAGCGGACTTTCTTCCAAAAGTTCTAATAGTGCAGACCCAGCGTATGTAAAGAGATTTGCATCTTTTATTAAAACAAATGCATGGTGGCTTGATGATTATGCTCTTTTCATGGCGCTTAAAAATGTTCATGATGGTCAGGGCTTTAATAAGTGGCCTGATAATGAAAGATTAAGAGATAAGGCTACTATAGAAAAGTGCATGGACAAATACGATGACGAAGTTAACTTCTATCGCTTCCTGCAATTTGAATTTGCTATTCAGTGGGCAGAAATCAAAAATTATGCTCATCAAAAAGGTGTTGAGATAATCGGAGATATCCCGATCTATGTAGCTTATGACAGCGCAGATACCTGGGCCAATCCCAAGTTATTCCAGTTTGATAAGGATAATGTTCCTCTGGGAGTTGCAGGATGCCCTCCGGATTCCTTTAGTGCTACGGGACAGCTCTGGGGCAATCCTCTTTATGACTGGCCATATCACAAGAAGACAGGCTACGAATGGTGGATGAGGAGAATCAGCCACTGCTTCGAACTTTATGATGTAGTCAGGATCGATCATTTCAGAGGATTTGATGAGTATTATTCTATTCCTTATGGTGATCCTACAGCAGAGTTTGGCCATTGGGAGAAGGGACCTGGATATGATCTTTTCAAGACCATGAAAGATAAGTTTGGCGATAGCCTTCGCGTTATTGCAGAAGATCTGGGATTCCTTACACCTTCTGTATTAAAGCTGGTCCAGAAAACAGGTTTTCCCGGCATGAAAGTGTTACAGTTTGCATTTGACTCAAGAGAGGAGAGTGACTACCTTCCTCACAACTATCCTCACAACTGTATCGTATATACAGGAACTCATGACAATGAGACTACAAGGGGCTGGTATGAGACCTGCAATTCCAAGGACAGAGCTTTTGCCAAGAAGTATCTTGATATTCATACACGTAAGGATATTGCATGGATCTTCATAAGAAGTGCGATGGCATCCGTTGCAGATACCTGTGTTATTCCTATGCAGGATTATCTGAATCTTGATGATAGCGCCAGGATCAATACTCCTTCAGTGCTTGGTGGCAACTGGCAGTGGCGCCTTGGTAAGGATGCATGCACAGACGAACTTGCACAGCGCATGTATGATATGACCAAAACATATGGAAGAATCTGATCTTGAAATAAATATATAGAATGCTTGCCTTAGCGGCGTGGTATCCTCGATGGTTGTACAGGTGGATACCACGCCGCTTTTTACCTAATGTCGCGAGCAAAGCGAGTGACTAATGGTTCAAATTGATGGAGCTCGCGACATCAATTTGGGTTTGAAAGTGGAATACTTTCAAACTTTGACCTTTGCGTAAAGACATTATAAAATCAAATACGGCTGATGAAATGTTTGCAAGCAAAATAAAAAATAGTAACTGATTTTTATAAAGAGGTATATCTATGGGTATGGAAATTGAGAGAAAGTTTACAGTTAGAAAGCTCCCGGATGAGCTGGAAAAGTATGATTATCATTATATAGAGCAGGGGTATCTTAATGTACATCCTGCTATAAGGGTCAGGAAAGAAGATGATCACTTCTATATGACATATAAAGGAGCTGCCGGTGTTGTTGCAAAAAAAGAGTATAATATGGAGCTTGATGAATCTTCATATGATCATCTCCTGAAGAAGGCTGATGGTAATATTATTACTAAGAAAAGATATCTGATCCCAATCAATGAAGATGCATTTTCTAAAGAATATCTTGATACACATGCAGATGATGCCAAGGCTTTTTATGAGGGCGGGATCAAGATAGAGCTTGATATATTTGAAGGTTTTTTTGAAGGGCTTGTAATTGCAGAAGTGGAATTTCCTTCTATTGAAGCTTCAGAAAATTATAATCCGCCTCACTGGTTTAAAGAAGATGTAACAGGGCGTAAAGAATACAGTAATGCTCAGCTTACAAAGCTTGATAAATTTGTTGTGGAAAAAGCTTGACACATGTGGTACAATTCATAAATGGCTGTGTTTATGTTTATTATGCACATATTTTTAAGGAGGATTTATTCATAAAATGAGCGTACAGGTAGAAAAATTAGAAAAGAGCATGGCGAAGCTTACTATCGAAGTTCCTGCAGAAGAACTCGAGAAGGCTATTCAGAATGCTTATAATAAGGATAAAAACAAGATCCAGCTTCCTGGATTCCGTAAGGGTAAGGCTCCTCGTAAGATGATCGAGCGTATGTACGGTGTAGGCGTTTTCTATGAAGATGCTGCTAACGAGCTTATCAACAACGAATATCCTAAGGCTGCAGAAGAGAGCGGTGAGGCCATCGTATCTAATCCTAAGATCGAAGTTGTTCAGATCGAGTCTGGCAAGCCTTTCATTTTCACAGCAGAAGTTGCTCTTAAGCCACCGGTTGGTCTTGGAAAGTATAAGGGAATCAAGGTTTCTAAGCAGGATACAGAAGTAACAGATGCTGATATCGATGCTGAGATCAAGGCTGAGCTTAACAAGAATGCAAGAGTTGTAGAAGTTACAGATCGTGCTGTTAAGGCTGATGACCAGATCACACTTGACTTCGAAGGATTTGTTGATGATAAGGCTTTCGAAGGTGGTAAGGGAACAGATTATCCTCTTACAATCGGTTCAGGTTCATTCATTCCTGGTTTCGAAGATCAGCTTATCGGTGCTGAGATCGGCAAGGAAGTTGATGTTAATGTTACTTTCCCTGAAGAGTATCAGGAGAAGTCACTTGCAGGCAAGGCTGCAACATTCAAGTGCACTGTAAAGGGCATCAAAGAGAAGCAGCTTCCTGAATTAAATGATGAATTCGCTTCAAACGTTTCTGAGTTCGAGACACTTGCTGAGTACAAAGAGAGTGTTAAGAAGAAGCTTGAAGATAGAAAGAATGCAGAGGCTAAGGCTAAGAAGGAAGACGAGGCTGTTAAGGCTCTTATCGATGATTCAGAGATCGAGCTTCCTGAAGCTATGGTTGAGACACAGCAGAGACAGATCGTTAATGATTTCGCTCAGAGAATGCAGTATCAGGGACTTACAATGGAGCAGTATCTCCAGTACACAGGTACAACAGCTGAGAAGATGCTCGAGCAGGTAAGACCTCAGGCTGAAGAGAGAATCAAGAGCCGTCTTGTTCTTGAAGAAGTTGCTAAGGCTGAGAACATCGAAGTTTCTGATGACGAAGTTAATGCTGAGCTTCAGAAGATGGCTGATCAGTATCAGATGGAAGTTGAGAAGGTTAAGGAGATCCTTGGTGAGAATCAGATCAAGACTCTTCGTGAGGACCTTGCTGTACAGAAGGCTGCTGAGTTCATCGTAGAGAACGCTAAGGAGTCTGCTGCTAGAAAGACAACTAAGAAGGCTTCTGAGAAGGCTGACGCTGAAGAGGCTACAGAAGAAAAGCCAAAGAGAACAAGAAAGACTGCAGCTAAGAAGGCTGATTCTGAAGAGACTACAGAAGAAAAGCCAAAGAGAACAAGAAAGACAACAAAGAAGACAGAAGAATAATTCTTTGATTTCTTGAACTTGAAAAAAGTAATATAAAACATAAGATGATCCTCCATAAGTAGACTTCTTTATTTATATCTGCTTGTGGAGGTGATTTTGTATATTTGACTATATAAAAGGTAAAGTCAATGACTTGTAATGACGATATAATAATTGGTTTTATGCTGCTCGTGTACTAACTCATTCATATTTGATCAGAGTACCTGTCTTTAGCATAATTGTCAGTTATAGGTTTCGATTATTACGATTTTATAGTTATTTCATTGATTTAACCCCTTAGAAAGCGTAAACTGATATTGTGATGCTATAGTGCACCATTATTTTTATTTTACTAGTTGACATAAAAAGATTGGAGGACAATTAAAATGAGTTTGATCCCTTATGTCATTGAACAGACAAGCCGTGGAGAACGTTCATATGATATATATTCACGTTTGCTTGAAGACCGTATTATCTTTCTTGGCGAGGAAGTTAATGCTACATCAGCAAGTGTAATAGTAGCACAGCTGTTATTTCTTGAGGCAGAAGATCCTTCTAAGGATATCCACCTTTACATCAACAGCCCCGGTGGAGAGATTACATCCGGTATGGCTATCTATGATACAATGCAGTACATCAAGTGTGATGTGTCTACTATCTGTATAGGTATGGCAGCAAGTATGGGTGCATTCCTTCTTACAGGCGGTGCCAAAGGTAAGCGTCTTGCACTTCCTAATGCAGAGATCATGATCCACCAGCCACTTGGCGGAACTCAGGGTCAGGCTACAGAGATCGAAATTGCTGCTAAGCATATCATCAAGACACGTGAGAAGATGAATACTATCATGGCTGAGAATACAGGCAGAACATACGAAGAGATTGCAGCAGCAACTGAGCGTGATAACTGGATGTCAGCTGAGGAAGCGCTTAAGTTCGGTCTTATCGATTCTGTTGTAACTGCAAGAACACAGTCCGGTGAAGAGAAGGACAAGAAAGATAAGAAATAATTACTATCACTTATAAGGAGTAAGAATGGCAGGTAAAATTTCCGGAGAAATCAGATGCTCTTTTTGCAATAAGACTCAGGATCAGGTCAAGAAGCTTATAGCTGGACCTGCAGGTGTATATATTTGTGATGAGTGCGTTGAGATATGCTCAGATATAATTGAAGAGGAATTTGAAGAAGAGCCGGAAGAGAGCATTGATCACAATATCAATCTCTTAAAGCCGGTTGAGATCAAAGAGTTCCTTGATGAGTATGTTATCGGACAGGAAGAAGCTAAAAAGGTTCTTGCTGTGTCTGTATACAACCACTACAAGAGGGTCACAAGCCCCAGAAATTCTGTCGATGATGTAGAACTTCAAAAGAGCAATATCTGCATGATAGGACCTACCGGTTCAGGTAAGACTTATCTTGCTCAGACACTTGCAAAGATCATTAATGTTCCTTTTGCAATTGCAGATGCGACTACTCTTACTGAGGCTGGTTATGTCGGAGAAGATGTTGAGAACATTCTTCTGAAGCTGATCCAGGCTGCAGATTATGATATTGAGCGTGCTCAGTATGGAATTATCTACATCGATGAGATAGACAAGATCAGTAAGAAGGGTGAGAACGTATCTATCACCAGAGATGTATCAGGTGAAGGTGTTCAGCAGGCTCTTCTTAAGATTATAGAAGGTACGGTTGCAAGTGTTCCTCCTCAGGGCGGACGTAAGCATCCTCATCAGGAAGTGATTCAGATCGATACCAGCAATATCCTTTTCATATGCGGTGGAGCTTTTGATGGTCTTGAGAAGATCATTGAAGCCAGAATTGATCATAAGTCAATTGGATTTAATGCTGAAATCCTTGATAAGTCAGAACGTGAGATAGGACAGGTGCTTGAGCATGTAACACCTCAGGATCTTGTTAAGTTCGGTCTTATCCCTGAGTTTGTAGGTCGTGTTCCGATCACAGTAACTCTTGAAGGACTTACAGAAGAATCTCTTGTGCGTATTCTTAAAGAGCCTAGAAATGCTCTTGTTAAGCAGTATCAGAAGCTTTTCGGACTTGATGATGTACAGCTTACATTTGAAGATGATGCGATCATGAAGATAGCTTCTATGGCTCATGAGAGAGCTACTGGTGCTCGTGGCCTTCGTTCTATCATGGAGAAGGCTATGATGGATGTTATGTACAAGATTCCATCTGATGAGAATGTAGAAGAGTGTATCGTTACGAAAGCAGCAGTTGAAGGTGAGAGCCAGCCGCTTCTCGTCTACAAGGATCAGAAGAGACTTAAGACTGCTAAATAATAGCACAGCCTGATTGCGAATATTGGCAATGCAGACAGTGCAGGTGACTGATAATACAGGCAGGGGTGCAAGCTCCTGCCTTGTTTTTGGAGAAATATAATGGAATTTAAGATCAAGAATGCTGAACTTGAGATAGTATGTGGTATAACCAGTAAGCTTCCTAATAACTCTCAGCCTGAATTTGCTTTTGCTGGTAAGAGTAATGTTGGTAAGTCTTCACTTATCAACGGACTTATGAATCGTAAGAATCTTGCTCGTACGAGTGCAGAACCCGGCAAGACGCAGACTATCAATTTTTATCATGTTAATAATGAATTTTATCTTGTGGATCTTCCTGGATATGGATATGCCAAGAGAGCCAAAGGTGAGGTTGAAAAGTGGGGTAGGATGATAGAGAACTATCTCCATACATCCAGAGTTCTTAAGAATGTATTTCTTTTGATAGATATAAGACATGAGCCTTCTGCCAATGACATCCAGATGTATGAATGGATAGTTCATCAGGGATTTGAGCCTATCATAATTGCCACTAAAGCTGATAAGCTCAATAAGTCGCAGCTTCCCAAGGCTATCAAGCTCATACGTCAGACACTTAATATGCCTGAAGATGAACTCCTCATTCCATATTCAGCTGTTACCAAAAAGGGGAGAGAAGAAATCTACGATATCATAAATGATAGAATGTAGAAAATAATATGTTAAAGCGTTATAATTATTTTAATAAGAGTATTATTTTATAGAATCCGGATTGATTCCAGGGAGAAAGGAAGCATTTATGAGATGTATCAGAACTCCTATTAAATCAACAGTCTATAAGTATGAGCTTGGCAAAGGCTTTGAGGATGGTTTTGAACCATATTCTGAAGTTGTGACCAAAGGCTGGTTCGTGACAGATAATCTTGTTAAAGTAACGCGTGATAACGGTCTTATAGTATGTCCATACATCAATCACAGGAGAGGTCGTACTTTTGTCTGTGAGAATGATTATGTAATAGTCGATGATGACGGTACCAAGCATCTATGCGGTCATGATAAGATCTTTGATAGGTATGATATCATTGAAGAGTAGTCTGGATTATGCATAGGCATGAGCAAAGTAGCACGTAGTGCGGATTTGCGAATGTTTGAGGGCGCAATACATCCGGGGGATGTCTGCTTTGCGCCGACCGGAGTGGAACGTAGATGTGAGAGTTTCGAAGAAACGGAACAATCCGGTAGTCATATGGTGTCAAAAGGAACTTTTGACACCTGCCTCATAGGATGTATAATTTCAAAAAAGCAGTTATTTATGCGGGAGCACGAAAGTGTTTCCGCTTTTTTTATATTTATTTTATTGACTACAGATGTTATAGTGTTATAGTTGATATAGAACAAATGGAACGGATATGGTTTGTACTATGAGCCGGCAACCAGTATCCATAGAAGAGTTGTTCAAGATCATGGTAAACATAAGAGCTATTCAGAATTATGATAAACTCTTCAATTTAGTATAGGCTCGTAGCATGAGGGAGATATTATGAATATTCAGAAATTCACACAGAAGTCTCTGGAAGCTGTTAATAATTGTGATAGTGTTGCAAATGAATATGGCAATCAGGAGATAGAGCAGGAACACCTTCTGTATTCGCTGCTTACAATTGACGATAGCCTTATTGCTAATCTGATGGAGAAGATGGATATTGATCTGGATGCTCTTATAAGTAGAGTAGAAAGATCTATTCAAAAGCGTCCTAAGGTTCAGGGTGGCCGAACTTATGTGGGTGAAAACCTTAATAAGGTTCTGATCAACGCCGAAAATGAAGCTAAGGCATTAGGAGACTCTTTTGTGTCTATAGAATGCTTGTTTTTGGCACTGCTTAGATATCCTAATAAAGAGATCAAAACAATATTTAAAGAGTTTGATATTACAAGGGAATTATTTCTTAAAGCTTTGTCGGGAGTAAGAGGCAATAGAACAGTAGACTCTGATAATCCGGAAGCTACATATGATACTCTGTCAAAATATGGTGAAGAGCTTGTGGAGAAAGCAAGAAATCAAAAACTGGATCCTGTAATAGGCAGAGATTCAGAGATCAGAACAGTCATCCAGATCCTGTCACGTAAGACTAAGAATAATCCTGTACTGATCGGTGAACCCGGTGTTGGTAAAACAGCAGTTGTAGAAGCCCTTGCACAGCGTATAGCAAATGGAGATGTACCGACATCTTTAAAAGACAAGAAAATCTTTTCCCTTGATATGGGTGCTCTTGTTGCAGGAGCTAAGTACAGAGGTGAATTCGAAGAAAGACTTAAGGCTGTTCTTGAAGATGTTGCAAAGTCTGATGGCGAGATAATCCTCTTCATTGATGAGCTTCATACGATCGTTGGCGCAGGTAAGACAGATGGCGCTCTTGATGCGGGTAATATGCTTAAGCCTATGCTTGCAAGAGGAGAACTACACTGTATTGGTGCGACAACTCTTAATGAATACCGTCAGTATATAGAGAAGGATGCTGCCCTTGAAAGACGTTTCCAGCCTGTAATGGTAGATGAACCAACTGTAGAAGATACAATTAGTATACTCAGAGGTATCAAGGAACGATATGAGGTTTTCCATGGTGTCAAGATCATGGACAATGCTCTTGTTAGTGCTGCGGTACTATCGAATAGGTATATATCAGACAGGTTTCTTCCTGATAAGGCCATAGACCTTGTGGATGAGGCTTGCGCCCTTATTAAGACTGAAAATGATACAAAACCTGTCGAGATAGACGAGCTTACCCGTAAGAGAGATCAGCTTGAGATAGAAAAGACAGCTCTTGAAAAGGAGGATGATTCTCTTTCTAAAGAACGTCTTGAAAATCTTAAGAAAGAGCTGGCAGAGCTTAATGATAAGCTTTCAGTTCTTAATTCAAAATGGGAGAATGAGAAGCATCTGGCAGATCATCTTTCACAGCTTCGTGAACAGATTGAAGCAGCAAAGTCTGAAATAGAATTTGCTAAGAGAAATGGTGATCTTGCAAAAGCAGCTGAACTTCAGTATGGAAAGTTGCCTTCACTTGAAAAGGAACTTGAAACAGCAGAAGAAAAAGAGCAGGAAAAAGAAAATTCTATTATAAGCAGCAGGGTCTCCGAAGACGAGATAGCCCGCATAGTATCCAAGTGGACAGGAATTCCTGTAGCCAAGCTATCTGAAAGCGAGAGAAGTAAGACCCTTCACCTTGCTGATGAACTTCACAAGAAAGTTATAGGTCAGGATGAAGCGGTAACTAAAGTTTCAGAAGCTATCATGAGATCCAAGGCCGGTATCAAGGATCCATCCAAGCCTATAGGTTCATTCCTTTTCCTTGGACCAACAGGCGTTGGTAAGACAGAACTTGCCAAGTCCCTTGCTGCATCACTTTTTGATGATGAAAACAATATGGTAAGGATCGACATGAGTGAGTATATGGAGAAATACTCAGTGTCAAGACTTATAGGAGCACCTCCCGGATATGTTGGATATGAAGAAGGAGGTCAGCTTACAGAGGCAGTTCGAAGGAAGCCTTTCTCAGTAGTTCTTTTTGATGAGATCGAGAAGGCACATCCTGATGTATTTAATGTTATGCTTCAGATACTTGATGATGGACGAGTTACAGATTCTCAGGGACGTACTGTTGACTTTAAGAATACGATCCTTATCATGACATCTAACCTTGGCGCGCAGAGCCTTCTGGAGGGTATTAGAGACGATGGCACGATAGAAGAGAGTGCTCAAAACGAGGTTATGAATGAACTTCGTATGCACTTTAGACCGGAATTTCTTAACAGACTTGATGAGATCATTATGTTCAGACCTCTTACCAGAGACAATGTTTTTGGTATAGTTGATCTTATTGTGGATGATCTTAACAGAAGACTTGAGGAAAGAGAGATAAGTATCAGGATTACAGATGCTGCCAAGAAGTATATAACAGATCAGGCGTATGATCCAAGCTACGGAGCTAGACCTCTTAAGAGATATATACAAAAAAATGTTGAAACAATGTCTGCAAAGCTTATACTTGAAGATAAAGTAAAGCCTAAAGATGTGATAACATTTGATGTATCAGATGGCCAGCTTACAGCCTGGGCAGAACATGAGTAAAGTAGCATATAATGCGGATTTGCAAATGATTGAGAATTGTGAGAGTTTTTAAGAAAAGGAACAATCCGGAAGTCATAAGATGTCAAAAGGAACTTATGAACACTGCATCATCTGATAATACAATTTTAAGTATAATACTGCCGGCTATAGATTCCGGCAGTATTTATAAGGAGAACATATGTCACTTGAAAATATCCCAAAAGATCCTGTAATGCTCATGTCTTTTTTGAACATGAAGCTAAGAGACCACTATTCATCTCTGGAAGCCCTTGCAGATGATATGGACATAAATGATCAAGAGCTAAAGAATATACTAGACAAACTACAAAACGCCGGCTTCACATATAACAATGCCAGAAACCAGTTTGTGTAATACCACTTGACAAGTGCAGTATCCTCAAGTTTTTTGCGGGGGCGTAGATTTTGGGCGAGCAGTATATAAATCATTGCCACGCTTTTTAATTGGTTTATAAAATTCATGAGCGTGATAGATGGGACTTTTTGTTCTGCAAGGGGTCCGCATGTTTGAGCGAAGCGAGTTTCGGACCCCAGAACAAAAAGGGCCAGATATCATGCCATGAATTTATAAAACAATTATAGCGTGGCAATGATTTATATACTGCTCGTCCAAAATCTACGTCCTCGCAAAAAACTTGAGGATACTGCACCTCACAATCGCATCTCACAATCGCTCCAACCAAAGGTCCTAAGACCTTCCTTCAAAGAATTCATTGATCTGTTGTACGAGTTCCGGTGGCGGCATTGATTTAAGCAGGTATTTTTCGGGCTTAAGTGCCGCTACTTTTAGTACGGATGTTTTATCACTCTTGGCTGTGAGGAACATAACAGGTATGCTCTTGGTCATAGGGTCATTTCGAAGCATTGCAAAGACCTGAGGACCTGATACTACAGGCATCATATAATCAAGAAGTATAAGATCCACTTTATTATTTGCAAGGAAAGTGATGGCATTCATTCCGGAATTGGCGATATATACTTCGTATTTTATTGAAAGCCATTCTTTGATGGTCCTAAGCATTACGCCGTCATCATCTACGACCAGGATTCTCTTTTTTTCTGAAGTAGTATCCAGAAGTGAATGAACTACCAGGTCATTCATCGCACTTGCAAGCATTTTGACATTAAGAGGGCGCTCGAATTTACGGGTGATCTTAGCTTCAGGGATCACCTCAAAGGCTGAATCGAATTCGTTATTGCTGCCAATAAGGAACAGCATGATATGATCAGTGTCTATGAGTTCACGAAGCACTTCCATAACATCGCCAGGGACAGGATCTTCCAGATACATTATATAAAGCGGAGTACGTCCCGTCGTTGCTTTGATAAGGTCAGGCTCAGGATTAACGCCTATAACTTCATACCCTTCGGCCTCAAGCCCTTTGACAACAGCTTTGACCATGAACTTTTTGGAATCGCCTATTAGAATAGCCTTCTTTTCCATGGAGTGTTTCCTTTCAGAAAAGGCACAATAGCTATATTTTCATAAAGTGTTGTACTATAATCTATGATACCATATTTTGACAGCTTGATGACGCGATTTTGTTATTTTTGCAAAATCTTAAGAATCCCGTCGCGGTTGACTGCCTGAAGCATTATCCTTATTTTTTCAAGTAGTTCTTTGGAATCTTCAGGAATTTGATAGTTTTCGTATAGTTCGTTTATAGCAGCATCTGCGCTGTCAAAATCGAATGCCTCTACAAGTTCTCTTATTCCGTCTTTATATTCTTTTAGTTCTTTGTCTGATATCAAAGGAAGTTCATTATTATCATGATTGTCACTGTTTTCTTCGTTTAGTATAGGAGATAGTTTGTCTTTGTATCCATAGAATAGAGCCAGAAGTTGGGGTGTCTTTGCAACTATCTCACTTTCGTTCTTTTCATCACCACATTTTTCCAGATATTCTGCATCCTTCGAAAGTTTCAAAGCTCCTATAAGCCTGGATGAGCTCTTAAGAGAATGAACCTGAATAGTGTAGTTCTCATAGTCTTTGGCCTTGGCATATTCTTCAATGAGCTTACCTTTGTCTTTAATTGATGAATAGAAATCTTTTATAATTTTTAGTAATATATCAGGGCTCCCGCAGTTTTGAATAGCAACCTCAATGTCGATCCCTGCAGAAGCTCCAAGACTCTTTAAATCTTTAAGTGGATATTTTCGTCCGTTTATTATGATATATTCAGCATCGTTTTCATCTGATGCTTTGACAGGGGCTTTTTTCATGTCTTGAATATCAGCTGCATATTCAGGAGTTCCGAACATATGAACGTATTTGGCAGGTAGATAGTCGATAAGCATTTTTTCCAGCTTTAGAGTATCAACCGGTTTTGACAGATAATCTGAGAATCCGGCTTCAAGGTATTCTTCTCTTGCTCCAGCTATGGCGTTGGCGGTAAGGGCTATACAAGGTGCATTAATAGACAAGTTGCGCTCTCCCATATTCCTAAGCCTGTGAAGTGTCTCGACGCCGTCCATCTCCGGCATTCTATGGTCGATAAATATTATGTCATAAGGACACTTTTGAACCATCTCAAGGCACTGTGCACCCGAAGATGCTGTATCAACGGTGATCTGAGTATCTTTTAACAGGCCTACTATCACAGTCAGGTTCATAGCAGTATCGTCAACAACAAGGATCTTTGCATCAGGTGCATGGAAAGCGGTGTGGTATTTCTTGTGGGATGATACATTCTTTTTAAAGGACTGCGCTATATCACCTATAGGTTCATTTGATATGACTCTTTGCTTTATGGCAAAATAGAATTCACTTCCTACACCGTACTGGCTGCTGACTTCAATATGTGAATCCATCATCTTTAGAAGATTCTGAACGATACTTATTCCAAGACCGGTGCCTTCTACTGTACGGTTTTTGATCTCATCCATGCGCTCAAAAGGAGTGTACAGGCGGCTCATTTCTTCTTCTTTCATGCCGATGCCTGTATCTTTGATCCTGATCTTAAGTGTGATGTTCTCAGTGTCAGCTTCTTCATAATCAATATACAGGGTAACGGATCCTTCATTGGTATACTTGACAGCGTTGGTTAGGATATTCACTATACACTGCTTGATCCTTATATCATCACCGTAGAGAGTGTTGGGGATATTAGGATCCACATGTATTATAAAGTCAAGGTGCTTCTCCTGAGCTCTTATGGAGATCATATTATAAAGGTCTACGATCATGGAACCAATATCATATTCGACCGGTATGATCTCCATCTTACCGGCTTCTATCTTGGAGAAGTCAAGTATATCATTGACCAGCGACAACAAGGTTCGCCCGGACGACTGTATGCTAAGGGCATAGAGAGTCAGATTTTCATCGTTGTCATATTCTCTGAGTATCATCTCATCCATTCCAAGGATGACATTGATAGGCGTTCTAAGCTCATGAGACATGTTTGATAGAAAAGAGTTTTTGGCAACATTGGCCTGAGTAGCAACTCTAAGGTCTTCTTTTAGCTTTTGCTCCTGACGCATTGAATTGACATAGTTCACAAGATATTCTGTGGTCTTTTCAATGCTGTGATACAGACCTTCTACTTCGTTTCCTGTATCAATATTCAGTTCATGTATAGCGTTGACTTTTTCGACTATGTTATGGTCATATTCACCTTTTATATCAGATCTTATTTCAGAGCCTGTAACCTCGTTGTCATAGGAGTCATCCACGAAATCGGATGTAGCTTTAGTCAGTCGTACAATAGGAGCGGCTATCCTTTTCTGAGAAAAATAATTTGTAAATATACCGGTAGGTATTGCTATGTTCATGATGAACATGATGAGTCTTATATTATAGGCAATACCATTTCTGTTATATACAAAAGTGTTGTAAGAAGTGGGTTCAAGAACATTGGACAGATTAAAAGTAGCTCCGTTGTCGTATAATTCTGCGTTGTTTATATCATCATTATTATAACCGGCTCTGTCAGAGCTCATGTCAAGAACATCAAGGATTCCGCTTACAGCCCCTGCTTTCTCGGAAGGAACTATAACATCCGGTTCGATTGAAGGGATCAAAAATGCAGAAGCAAAAGCAGCGCCAAAACTGAATATGATACAGTCAAGAGCTATAAGGGTTGTAAGATGCGTACTTATAGTAGACTTCTGGATAGTCTGATAATCTTTGTTGGTATAGTAGACTCCGTAAGGAATCTTGGATTTAAGAAAGTCAGGAAGATACTTGAAGATCTGATGCAATAAGGCAAAAGAAATAAGAGCTTCAGGCAGTGCTCCGATCATATAAAGAGCATATGTTTCGGACATGGGCCTTAGAAGCTGTATATTTCTGATCCTGCATACCAGAAACCACCATAAAGGACCGAGGTTGAATGCAGTGATAAGAGCACCGATAAGAGCAACAGTTCTTTTTAAAAACCATCTGTGGGATGACATATATCCTATTGCAAAAACTGTCGCAGTAAAAATAAACATCATGTAAAGGTATCTTGTATCTGAAATCGCTTTATAGATGAAAATAGTATATACAAGAAGTATTCCCCAGAAATAACCGTGAAGACCAGTAAGGAGTATAAGAGGGATATCTTTGAATGTGATCTCGAAGGTTACTTTGCCAAGATCTACCGGTATCCCGGAATCAACAAAGCAGATAGAGATGATCGTAGCACAAATATAGCAAATAAAACTGATAAAGTGCTTCAGTATTTTTTGCTTATCGATCGTACCTATTATGTCAAAAATCAGTAGTCTTCTATTAGACATGCTCGCTCCAATTATAAAATAATAGATGGATCAGATATTTTATCGGCATTTTTTTCCAAAAAGAATAGTGTGTGGTATAATCGCTTAGTGAGATGATGTTCTCGCAAATTGTTTTCTAAACGAGAAAGGATGTTCATAAAAATGGGCAGATATTTTGGTACAGATGGTTTCAGAGGAGAAGCTAACGTAGGTCTTACTGCTGATCATGCATATACAGTAGGACGTTTTCTGGGTTGGTATTACGGCGAGCTAAAGCGCCAGAAGGGAGATACTTCAGCTCCCAGAGTTGTCATCGGCAAGGATACAAGACGTTCAAGCTATATGTTTGAGTACAGCCTTGTAGGCGGACTTGTTGCTTCAGGCGCAGACGCATACCTGCTTCACGTAACAACTACTCCTTCAGTAGCCTATGTTACTAGAGTTGATGAATTTGACTGCGGAGTAATGATCACTGCCAGCCACAATCCATTTTATGATAATGGAATAAAGCTTTTAAATGGCAACGGAGAGAAGATGGATGAGAAGACCATCGGACTCGTAGAAGATTATATTGATGGTAATCTGACAGCATTTGACAAGAAGTGGGATACTATTCCTTTTGCTACCAAGGATTCCATTGGATGTACAGTTGACTATGTATCTGGAAGGAATCGTTATGTAGGATACCTTATCTCTCTTGGTCTTTATTCATTTAAGGGCATGAAGGTAGGTCTTGACTGTGCTAATGGTGCTTCCTGGAATATTGCTAAGAGCGTATTTGATGCACTTGGTGCTACAACTTATGTTATAAATGATGAACCTAACGGAACCAATATCAACAACAATGCCGGCTCTACTCACATTGAAGGCCTTCAGAAATTCGTTGTTGAGAAGGGGCTTGATGTTGGATTTGCATATGACGGCGATGCAGACAGATGTCTGTGTGTTGATGAAAAGGGCAATGTTGTAAACGGTGATCATATTCTTTATGTATACGGTAAGTATATGAAGGATAAGGGCGAGCTTGTAAATAACACAGTTGTTACAACAGTAATGTCCAACTTCGGTCTGTACAAGGCTTTTGATGAAGCTGGTATAGATTATGCCAAGACAGCAGTTGGTGATAAGTATGTATATGAATATATGACTGAGAATAACTGTGTAATAGGCGGTGAGCAGTCAGGTCACATCATCTTCAGTAAGTATGCAACAACAGGTGATGGTATCATGACATCTATTAAGATGATGGAAGTAATGCTTGCAAGGAAGAAGAAGATGTCAGAGCTTTGCTCTCCTCTTACTATCTATCCTCAGGTACTTGAGAATATCAGAGTTACTGATAAGACAGCAGCTCAGAACGATCCTGATGTTGTAGCTAAGGTTGATGCTGTAGCCAAGGATCTTGGTGACAGCGGCAGAATCCTTGTACGTGAATCAGGTACAGAGCCTGTAGTACGTGTCATGGTTGAAGCTGAGGACAAAGAGACTTGTAGGAATTATGTAGAATCCGTAATCCGAGTTATCAAGGATAAAGGATACGCTGCAAAATAAAACGGGTAGATTATATCTGTCAGATTTACTTATTTCGGGCCATTAGATTATGTCTAATGGCCTTAACATGAGGTTGGTGTGAAAAATTGTATCGATATGAAAATTTTTCACACGGCTATTTGAGACGAGCCCAAATAGCCATGGTGGCAAATCCGAATCTGATATTCGGATTGCACGACTTACACAAGTGCTCGTCATGAAGGAATAATATGGATTTATTTGAGTATGCAAGGGCTAAGACTGCTGAGTCAGAATCGCCTCTTGCTGCACGTATGCGCCCTACAACTTTGGAAGAGGTAGTAGGACAGCAGCATATAATAGGACATGATAAGCTTTTATATCGCGCGATCAAGGCTGATAAGATAAGGTCTATCATTCTGTACGGCCCTCCCGGAACCGGCAAAACTACACTTGCCAAAGTAATAGCCAATACGACTAAGGCTGAATTTATGCAGATCAATGCTACAATTGCCGGCAAGAAGGACATGGAAGATGTTGTAGCCAAGGCCAAAGATAATTTTGGCATGTATCAGAAGAAGACCATTCTATTTATAGACGAGATACACCGTTTTAATAAAGGGCAGCAGGATTATCTCCTTCCTTTTGTAGAGGACGGGACAGTTATCCTTATAGGAGCTACAACAGAGAATCCTTACTTTGAAGTTAATGGAGCTTTGCTGTCAAGATCAGTCATCTTCGAGCTAAAGCCTTTGTCCAGAGAGGATATTGCGGTACTTATAAAACGTGCTGTATATGACAATACCAAAGGCATGGGTTCTTTTAATGCAGTGATAGATGATGATGCTATAGAATTTCTGTCAGATATGGCAGATGGGGATGCAAGACATGCCCTTAATGCGGTAGAGCTTGGTATCATGACTACAGACAGAAGTGAAGATGGCAAGATTCATATCACACTCGATGTGGCAAGAGAATGTATTCAGAAGAAAGTTGCCCGTTATGACAAGGATGGCGACAATCATTATGATACGATATCAGCTTTTATCAAGAGCGTACGAGGATCAGATCCGGATGCTGCTGTATACTATCTTGCAAGGATGATAAGCGCAGGAGAGGATCCTAAGTTTATCGCAAGACGTATGATGGTCCTTGCTTCAGAGGATATAGGCAACGCAGATCCTCAGGCTCTGCAGGTCGCAGTTGCAGCTTCACTTGCTGTAGAGAGGCTTGGAATGCCTGAAGGAAGGATAACTCTGTCTCAGGCTGCCAGCTATCTTGCAACAGCACCTAAGAGCAATGCTTCTATTGTAGCAATAGATGATGCAATGAAAGAAGTATCGGATACCGGCAATCTGCAGATCCCGTCCCATCTTCAGGATGCTCATTATAAGTCTGCATCCAAGCTTGGACATGGAATAGGATATAAGTATTCGCATGACTATCCCAATCATTATGTGAAACAGCAGTACCTTCCGTATGAGCTTAATGGCAAGGAGTTCTATTCACCCACAGGTAATGGTTATGAACTCAAGATAAGGGACCATATGAGGGCTTTGAAGGCAGCAGAAGAAAAGCGCCTTAAGGAAACTGAAAAAGAATCAGAAAAGTCATCAGAATAGTCGTAGGAAAAGTAATCATATAAAGTGATCTATAAATACTTTTATTAAAGTAAGTTAGTAGTTATAGAGTTTAAAATATTCAGGAGATATACATTTGGCATCGCAGTATTTAACGTTATACAAAATAATAGTTCTGTATATGCTTAAAAGATCAGACGTAGAGCTTTCCAAGTCTCAGATATATGACTTTATACTTGGAAATGAATATACCACGTTCATGACCCTCCAGGAGGCTTTTGGAGAGCTTAGCGATCAGAAACTTATAAATGAACACAAGAAGCGTAACAGGACCTTCTTAGAGCTTACAGAGGCTGGAGAAGAGGCATTGCACTTCTTTATAGGTCAGATGAATCCTGAGATTCGTCTCCAGATAGATGCTTATCTTAAGGAAAACAAGATAAAGCTTCGTAATGAGTCATCTATAATCGCGGATTATAACAAGCGTGCAGATGGACAGTACGTTGCAAGACTCGTAGTCAAGGAGATGGGAGAAGATCTTATCAATATAGAGCTTACTGTTCCTACTGAGAGCATGGCAGATCGTGTATGCGCAAGATGGCATGACAAGAGCTCAGGCATATACTCATATATTGCTGATCAGCTCCTTAATGACTCTGACTAAGGAATCTAATGATAGTAGCAGAGGTTCTGCCAATTGGCCTGGGCGTGAATTTTTAGATACTAACAATATGAGATGAGATGAATTTAGAGTTTTTCAAACTTTCAGTTTGACATTGCTCTAATCTACTAGTATAATAACATTCGTGGCTTGCAAAGAGAGGATTTATCCTAGATTTGCATATGTGCCAAGCTGTTGTAGCACAGTCGGTAGTGCGTCGCATTGGTAGTGCGGAGGTCACGGGTTCGATTCCCGTCAGCAGCTTTATTTTTTTGCTCTATAAGCTCAGTATTCATAAGACTTTTTATAAGTCGTATGAATACTGAGCTTTTTGTTTTTAAGTATGACTTCTTGAACGTAAATTACAGAAACACGCATTTACTGCGTGTTTCGTGATTCAATGAATCTGTTGGCAATAGAGCCTTCACCGAAGGTGAACTCAACCTGCTCTATTGCTGCATTTTTGAATCTTTGATTCAAAAATGTATGATTTCTTGGACTTTATGTTCAAGAATGTATATTTTGATGAAATGAGTATTATCATTTTGCATAATAAAAGGGGCTGTCGCACTAAGTAATTAGTGCTCAGCTCCCTGTTTATGCCCAAAACACAAAAACCAGGCTTCGAAAAGCCTGGTTTTTGCTGTAAAATATGTTTATGCGACTAAACCAAATCTTACAAGGAGATTATACAGTATCTTCCTTGTATCATCAAATCAAACTTCCGCTAGACATAGAAATATCTATTCCATCTGATGATCCGGTACGCCTGGTTAGTGCATTTGTGGAGGAGATGAATCTTTCTGATCTTTATGAGACTTATGACAGAATCAGAAAGAGTCAGGCCTCACCGCGTCAGATGCTTAAGATTGTTATCTATGCAGCAATGAACAGAATCTATTCCAGTCGTGATATTGAATCATCCTGCAAAAGAGATATCAATTTCATGTATCTTCTTGAAGGTGCACCCGCACCCGATCATTCTACATTAGCAAGATTTATTTCCCTACATCTCTCACAATGTTC
Source organism: Butyrivibrio fibrisolvens (assembly GCF_023206215.1). Lineage (NCBI taxonomy): Bacteria > Bacillati > Bacillota > Clostridia > Lachnospirales > Lachnospiraceae > Butyrivibrio > Butyrivibrio fibrisolvens. The sequence goes on along the minus strand of NZ_CP065800.1, from coordinate 4,059,283 downwards.
AAAGTCTGTAATGTCGCAGGTTGGAACTATACTTCTGGATCTTGGAGAGATATCAGGTGAGAATATATTTATCGATGGAACAAAGATTGAATCTGTTGCCAACAAATATACTTTTGTATGGAAAAAAGCCGTGACCAAGAACATGGCTAAACTTGCAGAGAAAATCTGTATGTTCTGTGCGGAATGCGAAGAACTCTATGATTTTAAGGTTGTATATAAAGACCAGATATCACTTCGCACTTTGAAACGATTAAGAAAGAAGCTTTACAAGATCAAAAAAGATGAGGCTATCGAGTTTGTACATGGCATTGGTAAAAGGAAAACAATGCTTCAACGCTCAATCGAAAAACTTGAAGAATATACAGAAAAGCTTAAAGAATACACAAACAAGCTTTATAAATGTGGCAGACGAAATAGCTATTCTAAAACGGATAACGATGCCACTTTCATGAGAATGAAAGAAGACGCTATGCTTAATGGTCAGCTTAAACCTGCATACAACCTGCAGCATGGTGTTGATGCAGAATATGTAACCTGGCTCGGCATTTACCCGAATCCAACAGATACTCTTACTCTGATACCTTTCCTAAAAGATATGGAAGAACATCTTCCCTTCAAATATAAAAACATAGTTGCTGATGCCGGTTATGAAAGTGAAGAGAATTATGTTTTCATTGAAAACAACGATCAGACCGGATATATAAAACCACAGAATTATGAACTGTCAAAAACAAGAAAGTTCAAAAAAGATATCAGTAAACGAGAAAACATGGACTATGATTCTGAAACTGACAGTTATACTTGCAAGAATGGAAAAAGCTCTTAGCTGTATCCAAAAGAAAACAAAAGACAGCGACCAGTTACCAACGTGAAGTAACAATATATGAGTGTGAAAGTTGCCATGAATGCCCATTCAAGAAAGACTGCATAAAAGGCAATAACTGTAAAACTCCATTTGAAGATAGGAAAAAGGTTCTTTCTGTATCAAGAAAAATGGAAGAAAAACGTGCAGAATGTCTTGAACGAATAACTAGTGATTATGGAACACAGCTACGAATGAACCGTAGCATACAAGCAGAAGGTTCGTTTGCAAACGTGAAAGAAGATATGAATTTCAGACGATACCTTTATAAAGGAAGTGAGAATGTTCTGGCACAGAGTACACTTTTGGCAATAGCTTTTGACATCAACAAACTCCACCATAAGATTATGTCTGAGCGAACCGGAACACATCTATTTGAACTGAAAAAAGTGTCATAAATTTTGAATTTTAAAATAAAAAATTTGTATCAGCGTCGATAATTCAATCGGCTTATTAAAGTACGCCCAAAGACAGAGTATATAAAAATATATAGTAAAAAGCCGTTTTTAAGGCATGAAAAAGGGGCCTCGCCCAGATGATCAAATCATCTAGTGCGACAGCCCCTTTTGTGTGATCATAAAGACGATCAACCGCCGTTTTGTTGATCATCAGTAGGAGGCGTAGCCTCTGTTGTGGCTGGTTCCGGAGTTGTTCCTGTTGCATTTGGATCTGTAGTAGCTGCATTAGGATCTGCTGCTGCATTTGGATCTACCGTGGCATTCGGGTCTACACCGGCAGCAGCGGCATTTCTGTTTATTATCTCCTGATTCTGCTGTACCAGGATTTCCTGTGCATTGGGCTGTGCGAAGAAGCTCTCGTTATGAGGACATAGTACATTAGGATCTACCAAGGTAGAGGAGCCTGCACCACTTCCTGCTGATTGCTTCAATATGTCCGGTTCTTCAGGAATTACAGTTACAACCTGCTGCACCTTGAAAGGACACAGATCTGTTGCAGCAAGACCTGAATAGTTACATATTGTCTGATAGATATGTACGTTACAGCTTTCTGTAGGAACTGTACCATTTTCAAAGTATTCAGTTCCAAGTGAACCATCGCACAGGCCTGATGTAGGTAGAAGTCCGGAGTCCTTACATACAGTAGCTGTAGTTATACCGCTTGGCACTGAGAATGAAGCTGATGGAAGATCTTCATGTATCTGCGACATAACCTTACGCCAGAGAGTTTTGGCAAGGTGTGTCTCTTCAGAAGTAGAGAGGTCTTCGTTGTTATCATAGCCTGCCCAGCAAGTAGCTGTGTAGTAGTTAGTAAATCCGCAGAGCCATACATCATTCTCATCAGATGTAGTACCTGTTTTGGCTGCTATAGCTGTTCCACCGAAGTTTACTGCAGTACCTGTACCGGATGTTACAACATCCTGCATGGCACTTGTCAGAAGGAATGCAGTTGTTTCCTTTAATACCTGTTCACCTTCTATAGATGTATTATCGATGATAACATTGCCATCATGATCCACAATCTTGGTATAAAGCTTAGGCTTAATGTAATATCCGCCGTTGGCGATAGTAGCGTAGGCAGAATTGATCTCGATATTCTTGACACCATATGTGATACCGCCAAGACACAGTGTCTGCTGTATGTCTGAGTATACCTTGCCGTTGCGTTCCTCACGTTCTACAAGAGTAGAAATATGGAATTTGTTGACAAGATAGTCATAACCAAGCTGCGGAGTTATAAGTGTCATAAGTTTTACTGTTACAACATTCATGGAATCACGGATACCGGATCTTAATGTAGAGAGTCCGCGATAACTGTTGTACCAGTTTCTTACAGGTGTTCCGTTGGAATAATTGAACGGAGCATCATTGATAACTGTTGCAAGTGTATATCCTGCACTATCAAGAGCCGGAGCGTATGCTGCAAGAACCTTGAAGGCTGATCCGGGCTGTCTCTTGACATCTGTAGCTCTGTTAAGGGTTCGGCTGGCTGTCTTAGTTCCTCTACCACCTTCCATAGCTACAATATAACCGGTAGCCTGGTCTTCAATAGTCAGAGATACCTGAGGCTGAGGTGTCAGAGTATACTTTTCATCAATGATAGTTTCATCTTCGCCTACAACTTCTGCTTTGTACTGCTCGATAGCTTCTTCTGCAGCTTCTGTAGAAGAGAAAGTCAGGTCAAAAGACTTGTTAGACTGCTTGAAGTAGGTCTCCATCATCTCATCGCTGTAGTTTATATATTCTCCTGCAGCGTTCTTGGTGGTAAGAGCATAATCAAGAAGATAACTTGTGTTTGAAGGGAAGTTGGATTCGTCCTGGAAGACTTCATCACATATTCCCTGAATCTTTGGATCCATAGTTGAATAGATCTTAAGACCACCGCTGTAGAGAAGTGAATAAGCCTGTGTTTCTGTATATCCGGCTTCTACAAGATCATCAAGTACGACATCTGTAAGAGCATCTACAAAGTATGAATTAACTGTATTGTCTTCAGTTTCAGAATCTACAACCTGAATTCTGGAGTATGGATCATCAGCCATGGCTTCGTCATATTGAGTCTGAGTTATGAATCCGAAGTCCAGCATATTTCCAAGAACCTTTTCACGTCTTTCTGCATTCTTGTCAGGGTGAGTTATTGGGTTGAATTTACTCGGGTTCTGAGTGATACCGGCGATAACAGCACATTCTGAGAGAGTCAGCTCACTGACAGATTTATTAAAATATCGAAGTGAGGCTGCCTGAACACCAAGCGTGTTCTGACCAAGGTTGATGGTGTTCATATAGTTTAGAAGTATATCTTCCTTGGACATTGTTTTTTCAAGCTGGATAGCAAGGTATTGTTCTTGTATCTTACGCTTGAACTTGGCTACAAGGGTGTCCTCTTCGGTCCAACCAGTGAAGACATTGTTCTTGATAAGCTGCTGTGTGATAGTCGAAGCACCTTCGGAAAAAGATCCTGTAGTTACTGCAACATATCCGGCACGGATGATACCTTGGATATCAATTCCGTTGTGATCATAAAAACGAGCATCCTCGATAGCTACAAAAGCATTCTGAAGATCCTTTGGTACCATATCCAGAGTTACAGGAATACGGTTTGAATCTGTAGATACGAGCTTAGCTATCTGATTACCTTCAGAATCATATACGAATGTACTGAATCCTGAAGGAGTTACATCAATATTGCTTATATCAGGGGATGAATCAATGATACCCTGAAATGCGCCAAGGCCGGCACTTATAAGTAATATAACTACAGAAAGTATAGCAAGCAGGAACACTTTGAACAAAATAGTTCCGAACTTTTTGCCCCATCGTCCGGTTCCGTTACGAAGCGCAGATTCTTGCTTTCTGACGCCTTCTTTACCATAATTCATAATAAAATTCCTCCAATTTATCAGTCTATTATAGCAAATATGGGCGCATGAATAAAGAAGGTAAGCCCAAAGTTCATAATTTATGGATATTTGGTATATTTTTGATATATTTTCTTCTTGAAAAAACTAAAGATTATTGTATTTGAGCCTTGTTTTCATATCTTGTGTTCGTTTACTATATCTGTATGGACAAAAATAACGAAAATGAAAAAACATACAAAATAATAGTTGAAGGCGGAAGCGACGAGATAGAGATCAAGAAATCCCGCTTCATAGGACAGGCCTATCCCATACAAGGTGCACAGGATGCAGAGACTATCATTAAATCTGTGGAAAAAAAGTACTGGGACGCCCGTCATAATTGCTATGCCTATATACTTGGCGAAGGAAGCGAAGTGCAGCGTTTTTCTGATAATGGAGAGCCCTCAGGAACAGCAGGAAAACCTATACTGGAAGTGCTTCAGGGAGCAGGACTTACCAATACTCTTATAATTGTCACAAGATATTTTGGAGGAACGCTCTTGGGAACAGGAGGCCTTGTAAGAGCTTATACCCAGGCATCTCAGGCTGCCATAGCTGCATCTAAAACTGCTGTCATGACCTATGGACAGAAGATAACTTTTAATATCGGTTATGATATGGTAGACAAGATCCAGCATGCATTTGGGCAGATGGGGATAGAACTTGGCAATCCCGTTTACGGAGCAGATGTAAGCTACGACATAGTGGTCAGCGCAGGCAATATTGATAATGTAATAGATAAGATTACACAGATAACAAGTGCAAGAGCAGTGATAACAGAAGGTGAGAAGGGATATTATCCGATTACCTGTGCAGAATAATTACTAACTCAAATTAAATAGTATAATAAAAAACCATCGATGTATTCAAAGTTTTCTTTGAATATCCGATGGCTTTTTTGTACTAAATAAACTGACTAAAAATATTAATCAAGTAATTGTTATGATTACTTATTCTGAGCCTTGTTCTTGGCAGCGATTCCTGCTCTCTTACGCATTGTAGGATCAAGGATTCTCTTACGAACACGAAGTGTTGTAGGAGTTACCTCAAGAAGCTCATCTGTATCGATGAATTCGATAGCTTCTTCAAGAGACATAACCTTAGGTGGTACAAGACGAAGTGCTTCATCTGAAGATGATGTACGTGTGTTAGAAAGGTGCTTGGTCTTACATACGTTAACTTCGATATCTTCGCTCTTACCGCTTGAACCGATTACCATTCCTGAGTAAACCTTATCACCTGGCTTTACGAACAGAGTACCACGCTCCTGAGCATTGAAAAGACCATATGTTACAGCTTCACCAGACTCAAATGCGATAAGTGAACCCTGCTTACGATAAGAGATCTCTCCCTTGAATGGAGCATATCCTGAGAACTCTGTATTCATGATACCGTTACCCTTGGTATCTGTCATGAAGTCATTTCTGTAACCGATAAGACCACGTGAAGGGATGTTGAACTCAAGACGGCTGTATCCGCCATTAGCTGTTCCCATGTTTACAAGCTCGCCTTTACGCTCTGAAAGTCTTGAGATTACTGTACCTGAGAATTCTTCAGGAACATCTACATAACATTTTTCCATAGGCTCAAGCTTCTTGCCGTTCTCGTCTGTCTTATAGATAACCTCAGCCTTAGATACTGCGAACTCATAGCCTTCACGACGCATGTTCTCGATAAGAACTGAAAGGTGAAGCTCACCACGTCCTGAAACTTTGAAAGTATCAGTTGATTCTGTATCTTCAACTCTGAGAGATACATCAGTATTAAGCTCTCTGTAAAGACGATCTCTGATCTGGCGGGAAGTTACGAACTTACCTTCCTGACCTGCAAGAGGAGAGTCGTTGACGATGAAGTTCATGCTGATAGTAGGCTCTGAGATCTTCTGGAAAGGAATAGCTACAGGATTCTCAGGAGCACAGAGAGTATCACCGATCTTCATATCGCCTATACCTGAAATAGCAACGATAGAACCGATACCGGCTTCTGTTACTTCAACTTTGTTAAGACCATCGAACTCGTAGAGTTTGCTGATCTTGGTTTTTACAAGTCTGTCAGGCTCATGGTGGTTGACGATAACAACCTCATCATTAACCTTAACCTTACCGTTATCAACCTTACCAACACCGATACGACCTACATATTCGCTGTAGTCGATTGTAGAGATAAGAACCTGAGTATTAGCTTCAGGATCACCCTGCGGTGCAGGAATATAATCTACTATTGTATCAAGAAGAGGCTTCATATCTGTTCCCTTGTCATCAAGTGACTTGGAAGCAACGCCTGCCTTAGCTGATGCGAATACGAACGGGCAGTCAAGCTGTTCGTCGTTGGCACCAAGATCCATAAGAAGTTCAAGAACTTCATCTATAACATCATTAGGACGAGCTTCAGGACGGTCAATCTTGTTGATACATACTACAACAGGAAGACCCAGCTCCATGGCCTTACGAAGAACGAACTTGGTCTGAGGCATAGGACCTTCGAAAGCATCTACAACAAGTACTACACCATTAACCATCTTAAGTACACGCTCAACCTCGCCGCCAAAATCAGCATGGCCGGGAGTGTCGATGATGTTGATCTTAACACCGTTATATGAAATGGCTGTATTCTTGGACATGATAGTGATACCACGCTCTCGCTCGATATCATTAGAGTCCATGACTCTTTCTGCAACTTCCTGGTTCTCACGGAAGATTCCGCTCTGATGTAAAAGAGCGTCAACAAGTGTTGTCTTACCGTGGTCAACGTGAGCTATAATGGCAACGTTTCTAATGTCATCTCTTGTCTGTATCATACTGGTACTCCTTAAAATATCCATGAGCCCTTGATGGTGCGTGTAACTTACTTATAAAAAACAGTCATCACACTTACAAGGACCGTATTCATCTAGTATGCAGTCTGCGTTCTGGCGCTTTCTGATACCTAAAACAGTAACTTTAACTCTTGATCTGTTAATTCAAAACCAACATATTTTAGCACTCATAACAGAGCGATGCAACAATGATATCAAAAAAACATTCATAAATCGATGTAAAATATACACTAACTATGATCAAAATACAAGAATATATTATACAAAATAACGTGTAGTAGCAGTTATAACTATACCAATATTTCATATTTACCAAATATACGCCACCCATTAAGGCATCTGCACTGCCTCAATGGGTGGCGTATGTTTGGTAAATGCGAAGTCAGAATGTATTATTGATTGAGCAGATCCATTACAGCGCTTCCATTTCGTCTTGCTTTGATAATATATTCAGGAACTGATTTTTTAAGCTTTTGTGTAATGTCATCAGCATGGTCATTTAGCCATTCATAGCCTTCGATAAGCTGCTCTGTAGTTTTTAGATCCTGAACAGGAAGTACGTATTTATCCTCTGTTCCGAACAGATCTCTTGCTATGCCCCTTGCTTTTACTGAATATCCTATTACAAGAGTAGGAACACATGATGAATATGCAGCGATAGTTGCATGAGTTCTGGCTCCTATAAAGAGTCTGCATCTGGCAATAAAGCCTTTGAGCTGAGTTGCATTATGGTCCTGTAACAGAATAACCCGTCCTGTATCCTTGAACTTCTCATAAAGGCTTGTAAGTGGTATGAAGTCGTTGCTCCTATCCCAGACAACATGAGGGATAAGAGCTATATTATTGTCTGTGGTATCGATGATATGCTGTATAAGACCTTCGTAGCATTTTAGTGCGATATCTTTATCCTCAGCATACATACCTATAAGAGGACTTAGGTTTAGACCTATCATCTTACCTTCTTTCCAACCATCCGGGAGAGGGAGATATTGCGTATCAAGAGTGAATGCAGGATCTGGAGCAAGCTCAAGCCTTTCTTTTGAAACTCCGGCGTCTAACAGAGCATTATAAGTGATGCTTTCTCTTGCAAGAATCTTGTCATAAAGCTTCATGTCAGCTGCAACATCACTTCTTTTGACAAGCTCAGGTTCAACGCTGCATCCAAGGAGTATAGTCTTTGTACCGAGCTTATGAAGCATACTGTTGGTAAGCATTATCTCTTCAACCATATAGTCGTAGCAATAAGTATCTCCGCCTATCGACACACCTACCTTCGGGGGATTCTTGTACATATCCTTGAATCTGTATCTAAGGAATGATTCCTTATCCTTTGTTATCATGCGGTAAACATAATAAAGAGTATGATTTATGACATTCCTGTCCATATGCTTTTCTTCTACAAAATGGCATATATCTTCAGGAACATACTTAAGATCCTCTGCTCTGTCATTGGTCATGACATCCGGTTTAATCGAAGGATCCTGACTATTGATAAGCCCTGTAAGAGACCTTACTATAGCCTCGCATCCATGATTACCACTTCCTGAATGCATATATAAAGTAACTTTATTGTTCATAAGTAAATGCCCAGAATATTCCGGCCGTTCCTTTCTTGTTTTTTGATAAAAACTTATGTTGTATGACGTATCGAACGTAAATTACAGAAACGCGCATTTACTGCGTGTTTCGTGATTCCATGAATCAGTTGGTAATAGAGCCTTCGACGAAGCCGAACTCAATTGGCTCTATTGCTTCATTCTTGAACTTTATGTTCAAGAATGTATCTAATATTTTAATTGTTATAATGTAACTTTTGACCTTTACGTCATATTATAGCATAGAGTAGAGAGCCGTTTTACCAAAATCCTAAATTGTGATACATGACAGCTGTTCTATTAGATAATATCTCTTTCTAAGCGATAACTTCCAGTTCGGAGATTTGATAATGATATTATAAGCCGATTTTGAAAATGTTCTTGATTTTACTTAGGGGCTTCGAAGCTGCAGTATAGCATGTCCACGAAAGCTGAGAAGCCCCTTAGAAAAATCAAGGTTATTTTCACATGAGACTTATGATATCATTATCAAATCTCCGAAGGCAAAACCTCCATAAAAGCGATAGCCAATCCACCTATTGCGCTATACTTGGCAAATCATGCGTTCGTGTTGACACTGTAAAGTGGCAGTGTTATGATGTTGCTGTTTAGAGATAGAGGTTGCGTGTTTTATAAGTACATTCTTGGATGCTGCAGCAGTAAAAGAAGAGAATGGAAAGGAAAGCGCGCCGAAAGGTTCGGAAGCAGCTGCATTCCGGATTCTTGGGCATACATTTAATAGGTGTATGACTGTCATCAGTAATGATGGGGCGCTATCCGATAATCCGTATTTGGACGATTGTAGGGTGAGCGCACAAAGGGCGCTCACCCTTTTGTGTAGATTGGCCGGGATTTAGAGCAAGGCCCGGTAGTTTTATTATTAAGGAGGCCACTATGGCAGTATTTAAGGGAGCAGGAGTTGCTATAGCAACACCATTTTATCAGGATGGATCAGTTAACTATGATGAGTTCGGACGACTCATCGAGTTCCAGATCTCAAACGGAACAGATGCTATCATCGTATGCGGTACAACGGGAGAAGCTGCAACCATGAGCGAGCAGGAGCATATGGAAGTCGTTAAATTCTGTATCGACAAAGTTGCTCATCGCATTCCTGTTATCGCTGGTACAGGTTCTAATTGTACACATACAGCTGTTCAGCTTTCTAAGGAAGCTGAAGAGTATGGCGCTGATGCAGTTCTTTCTGTAACACCATATTATAACAAGGCAACTCAGGACGGACTTGTAGCTCATTTTTCTGCAGTTGCAGACGCTATCAAGATCCCTGTTATCATGTACAATGTACCAAGTCGTACAGGCTGCAATCTGCTTCCTTCCACAGTGGCAAAACTTGTTAAAGACAAGGCCAATATCGTTGGTATCAAGGATGCAACAGGCAATATCTCCCAGACAGCTGAGATGATGCATCTTACACAAGGCAATATAGATCTTTATTCCGGCAATGATGATCAGGTTATTCCTGTTATGTCGCTTGGCGGAATCGGTGTTATTTCAGTTCTTTCTAATGTAGCACCAAAGAAAACTCACGAAATGTGTGAACTTGCTCTTAAAGGCGATTTTGCAGGTGCAGCAGCTATTCAGCTTAGTGCCATCCCGCTTATCAAGGCTCTTTTTTCAGAAGTAAACCCTATTCCTGTAAAGAAGGCTCTTGAGTATATCGGCTTTGAAGCAGGCCCTCTTCGCCTTCCTCTTACTGAGATTGGGCAGGAGCATGCAGCACAGCTTAAACAGGCTATGCAGGAATTTGGCCTTATCTGATAGTTAATATAATGATTGAGAATAATGAGGTATAAAAGTTTGAAAGTGTTCCACTTTCAAACCCAAATTGGTGTCGCGAGCTCCACCAATTTGAACCATTAGTCACTCGTTTCACTCGCGACATGAGGTTAAATATGATCAAAGCTATAATGAACGGCTGCAATGGCCGTATGGGACATGTTATTGTAGATATAGCAGGTAATGACAATGATATTGAGATTGTTGCAGGCGTAGATAAGTTTGGCGAGAACAATTATTCTTTTCCTACATTTAAGAGCCTTGCTGAGGTAGATGTAGAGTGTGATGTAGTCATAGATTTCTCTAATGCATCAGGAGTAGATGAGCTTCTTGATACCTGTGTTTCCAAGAATCTTCCTGTAGTACTGTGTACTACAGGCCTTTCTGAGCAGCAGATAGCTCATGTCAAGGAAGCATCTTCTAAGATTGCTATTCTTAAATCTGCCAATATGTCTGTTGGCGTCAACGTACTTATGAAAGTTCTCAAAGAAGCTGCTAAGACTCTGGCAGGATCAGGCTTTGACATGGAGATAGTTGAGAAGCACCACAATCAAAAGCTCGATGCTCCCAGTGGAACAGCTATGTCACTTGCAGAAGTTATCAATGAAGCTGCCGGTGGAGACTATGAGTTCGTTTATGACCGTTCTTCAAGAAGAGAAAAAAGACCCGAGAAAGAGATCGGTATCTCTGCAGTAAGAGGCGGAACTATAGTAGGAGATCACGATGTTATCTTTGCAGGAACAGATGAAGTAATAACATTCTCACACAGAGCATATTCACGTGCTATCTTTGGTAAGGGTGCTGTAGAAGCTGCTAAGTTCCTTGCTGGCAAGGCCGCCGGAATGTATGACATGGCAGATGCTCTTTATCTTAACTGATATAAAGGAGCCATAGATGATATTCAGACCCTGTATAGATGTTCATAATGGCAAAGTAAAGCAGATTGTAGGTGCCAGCCTAAGTGACAGTCATGATGCGGCTCAGGATAACTATGTGTCTGAACAAGACGGAGCATATTATTCTGATATGTATTATGATATGGGGCTTAAAGGCGGCCATGTCATAATACTTAATGCTAAGGACAGCCCTTTTTATGAGGAAAGTAAAGATCAGGCAATAGCTGCTCTCAAAGCTCATCCCGGGACACTTCAGATAGGTGGAGGGATAGATCCTGATAATGCAGAGATTTTCCTTAACGCAGGAGCGTCCCACGTAATAGTAACATCCTATGTGTTTAAGAATGGTCTGATTGCCTGGGACAGGCTTGAAGCAATGAAACATACTGTGGGTAAGAAAAGACTTGTTCTTGACCTCTCCTGTAAGAAAAAGGGCGATGACTATTATATAGTCACTGACAGATGGCAGAAGATGACAGATACAAGACTATCTATAGAAACTCTTGATGATCTGGCGGACTTTTGTGATGAATTCCTGATCCATGCAGCAGATGTCGAAGGTAAGCAGGGCGGAATTGAAGAAAATGTCGCAAGGCTTTTGGGGAGCTGGGGCAAGATTCCTGTAACATATGCAGGAGGTGTTCACAGCATCGAAGATATTACCAGGCTAAAAGAAATCGGTAATTCCAAAGTTGATGTCACAGTAGGATCAGCCCTTGAGATATTCGGTGGAAGCTTAAGCTTAGAAGATGTAATAAATGCTTGTGGCTGATCGGATGTAAACCGGTTCAGTGAATCATATTTACGTTCAAGAAGTCATACATTTTTGAATCAAAGATTCAAAAATGCAGTAAATAGGCCAATTGAGAATGCCTTCGGCATTGGGCCTATTTACCAACCGATTCATTGAATCATATTTACGTTCAAAAAGTCGTACTCTTGCTATTTGATGAATAAGTTCTTATAATACAAAACCGGAGCAGCTTGGCTGCTCCGGTTAATTGTTGGAGTAAAATAAATCTTTGCTTTATGTTAAGGCGGACCTTACTTAAAAGCTAACATCCGTACTATAGATGGGATGTCTTCGATATTATTTTAATATCAAAGCTTGTTTACGTTTACTGCCTGAGGTCCTTTTTCGCCCTGGATTACATCATACTCTACAGAAGCGCCTTCGTCGAGAGACTTGAAGCCTTCCATGTTGAGTCCTGAATAGTGTACGAATACATCGTTACCAGCTTCATCAGAGATGAAACCATAGCCTTTCTGATTGTTGAACCACTTAACTGTACCTTTGTTCATTGTAATACCTCCACTGGATAATAAAAAAGTAATCACTACGCTGTCTGATGTTTGTATAAAGTCTATAGCCAACATACTTACTCAAACAACAAATCTAGGTTATCACAAATATAAACAAAAGTAAAGATGATTTTTGCATCTTTTTAGAAAATTATAACAAAAGAATAAAGTAATAACCTAAAACAGCTCTTGACTTTACTTTACAACTTTACTATGTTAAAATATTCAAGGAATAAAGCACATAATAATCAAGTAAATCAAATTGGAGGAATACCAAAATATGAATAAGAAAATTCATACCGATTCTGTAGATCATCTGTTTGAAGCAATTCTTTGCTTGCAGAATAAGGAAGAGTGTTATAGCTTTTTCGAAGACCTTTGTACTGTGAATGAACTGTTATCTCTTTCACAGAGATTTGAAGTAGCATCAATGCTCAGAGACAAAAAGACATATCTTGAGATTGCAGAGAAGACAGGCGCTTCTACAGCTACAATAAGCCGTGTTAACAGATCACTTAATTATGGCGATGACGGATATGAGATGGTCTTTGAAAGACTTCAGTGATTTGACAGAGTATGTCAGCACAATCTTGATGTAATGCTATATGCTATATAAAAACCAAAAAGAAGACCGGTCAGGTCTTCTTTTTGGTTTTTATGATTATAATGTCTTATCTTTGTATTGAAGCGCTATATATAAATTAATCCGGTTTTGATATATAGCTTAGTTCTTGTCAGCAACTGTAGCTGCAGCTCTTTCTTTGGCAGTAGTTGCTGAGTTGATATCTGTAGTCATGGTACATTTGCCCTGGAAGATAGCATTTTCATCGATTACGATGCTCTTGGTCGTGACATCGCCTATAAGCTTGCCGCTGTCACTTACTTCGAGTTTGCCTGAGTTACAGTCGATGTTGCCGTTGATCTCTCCTGCAAGGAATACATTCTGGGCTGTTACATCACCGTTGATCTTGCCGCTTTGGCCTACGATAAGACTTCCCTCGATATGCACAGGACCATTTATGGTTCCGTCGATCCTTGTGGTGTCACGCGCGCTGAAAGCTCCTTCACAGGTTGCGCCAGAGCCTATCAAAGTTACAACTTTCTGAGCTTCATCCTCATAGGTACTGATGGGGGGTGTCTTTGTTTTACTACTGTTGAACATTTTATGTTCTCCCTTCACTTAGTCTTTACTTTAGATTTAGCCGTTAACCGTTGATCTCGATCATATCTTCCGGGTTAACATATTCATCGTTGTACTGGATCTGATAGCCGAGTGTAGTCCCTTTGTCCCCTATAAGGAAAAGAGCAGTACCGCGGCTCACAGTATCGCCTTCTTCTACAAGCACAGTGCCGGATAGACGGTATATACTTTTGTATCCGTTGCCATGATCTATAGTGATACATTTGCCATATTTGGAATCTGATGTAATAGTCAGAACTGTTCCTGTACCGGAAGCTACTACATGAGATCCTGCACTTGCATTAAATACAAGAATAGGATTGCCTTCCTTGGCAGTATCTTTGGAGTCAGAAGACGGATCATCTATGCGGGACTCATATGATGCCTGACTCGATAGAGGGAAACCTTTTGGAAGAGCGGCTTCTATCTGTGCAGCTTCATTGGCTTCCTCATCGTCAACCATTATATTAAGAGCTTTGCTGACCTGCTCATATCCTGCCTGAAGTTCAGAATTGGCAGTCTGCAGACTTGAATTCTGAGCAGACAGATCACTTATCATCTGCTGCTGATTATCTATAACTGCCTGCATACTTGACAGAGTTTGAGAATTAGAACTTTGTAAATTTTTAAAACGAAGCGTAATATATGCGATATAACATACGATTGCAACAAGTATTGCAAAAAGAGAAAATGCCAGCACCTGTGTTGCCACATGCCCCAGATGAATCTGCTTGCTTTTCCTGTCAGAATCACCAGAAATGATCATAAATGTATAGTGTCTTTTATGGCGGTGCTTACGCGGCTGTAGTACTTTACCCATCACTCATTAACCTCCACCCTTACGGACCTGTAGTTCGTATTCTAGCACACGTCAGGGGTTATGGCAACAAATCGTAAATTTTATGTAATAATGTCATAAAATTTCGACTGTTTTTTAGGCAGTTTGTAGGGTGAAGTTATAGGTTGTTGATATTTTGAGTTTAATAGAGTATGATAATGAAAGCCTTAATGTGGGACATTGTCTACAGGCGAAGATTATCAAAGATTATATAAGAAAGCAGGTTACAGAATATGGCATTACTTAAACAGTGGAGAGACATGGCTTATTCAGAGACAGCCAATAAGGGTGATCTCCAGAGATTATGGACAGATTATTTTGGCAAAGAAAAAGATATTTACGCACAGCTTCTTAAGAACCCTGATGAAGAAGTAAAGGGAACAGTTAAGGAACTCGCTGACAAATATGGTATTGATATTATGACAATGACAGGTTTCCTTGATGGTATCGATGAAAGCCTTAAAGTTGCCAATGATATCGAGAACATGGAAGAGGATACTGTTGTAAGCCTTGCATTCGATAAAGAGAAGCTTTATAAGAACATGGTTGCAGCAGAAGCTGACTGGCTCTATGGTCTTCCTGAATGGAATGATATCTTCGATGAAGATAAGAGAAAAGAGCTTTACAAAGAGCAGAAGAACTCACGTACAGTTCACAATGCTCAGAAAATCTATCCTAATGATCCATGTCCATGCGGAAGTGGCAAGAAGTATAAGAAGTGCCATGGAAGAAACAAAGCTGAATAATAGCTAACCTTTTAGCTTTTTATAAAGCTGAATTAAAAAGCTTATGATGATGCCTTTACAAATGAATTTTAAGGGCATATAATCATAGAAATTCAAAATATAGTTTCAGTATATGTATATTGAACTGTATTATTAAATCGTTGACGAGAAGAGTAAGTTGCTGTAATTCCTCAGAGAATGACACCGGGATCTCCCGTGCTGTGAGTGTCTGGAAGGAGGCTGTCTGAAAACTAACTCTGAGAGGCCCCAATCCGGCACGGTGATTCCGTTATAATCCCAATGAGATATCCTTTTTAGGATAAGCAAGGTGGAACCGCGTTAAATACGCCCTTTGCATTACGTAACAGTAGTGCAAAGGGCTTTTTTAAGCTTAAAGATGATCCTCATCTTAGCAAAGATCATCCCTTGCACTCGAAACACACAAAGTGCAGAAAAGGAGATTTAGAATGGAAAAAGAAGAATTCCTGCAGGTATATCGTCATTCACTGGCTCATATTCTTGCAAAAGCAGTTATTGAAATCTATGGCAAAGAAAATGTTCAGTATGCTATAGGACCTCAGATTGATGATGGTGCTTATTATGATTTCGTTCTTAATAAGTCAATAAGCCCTGATGATTTCAAGACTATCGAAGACAAGATGCGTGAGATCATCAAGAGAAGAGAAGACTGGACTAGAAAAGAAGTCTCAAAGGCAGAAGCTCTTGAAATTTTCAAAGATCAGAAGTTCAAGACAGAGCTTATCCAGGATCTTCCTGAAGATGAGACAATCACAGTTTACTATACAGGTGAAGATTATGTAGACCTTTGCCGTGGACCTCACGTTGCCAACTCTCAGGAGCTTATGAACTGCTCATATCAGGTTAAGTCTGTATCAGCAGCTTACTGGAGAGGCGATGAGAAGCGCGATCACATGCAGAGAGTATACATCTATGCATTCCCTGATAAGAATCAGCTCAAGGCTCACCTTGCTATGATCAAGGAAGCTATGGAGCGTGACCACAAGAAGATCGGTAAGGACCTTGATCTGTTCATGTTCAATGAGACAGCACCGGGTATGGCTTACTGGCTTCCAAGAGGTTGGAGGATGTATCAGGAACTCCTTAAATTCTCAAGAGAGATCCAGGAAAAGCATGGATACACAGAGATCTCTGCTCCACTTATCAACAACAAGAAGCTCTGGCTTATCTCAGGTCACTGGGCTCACTATGTTAACAACATGTTTATGGTTCCGGGTATTACAGACGGAACTAAGGCAGAAGATACAATCTCAAGTGATGAAACAGCAGCACGCTTCTCACTTGAAGCAGAAGATACAATGGCTGCTAAGCCTATGAACTGCCCTAACGCTATGATGGCTTATAAGAGAACAAATCACTCTTATAAAGAGCTTCCTATCCGTTACAGTGAGTATGATGTACTTCACCGTAAAGAGAAGTCAGGCCAGATGAACGGACTCTTCAGAGTACAGGAGTTCCGTCAGGATGATGACCATACATTCGTAACAGAAGAGCAGATCAAGTCTGAGATCAATGATGTTATGAATATAGCTGATGAGATCTATGGAACATTCGGTATCACATATCGTGCAGAGTTCTCTACAAGACCTGATGACTTCATGGGCGACATAGAAGTATGGAACAAGGCAGAAGCTGCACTTAAAGAGATCCTCGATGACAAGTACGGCGAAGGCGGTTATGAGATCAATGCCGGCGACGGTGCTTTCTATGGTCCTAAGATCGACCTTCAGATCAAGGATGCTCTTGGACGTGAATGGCAGTGTGGTACTATGCAGCTTGACTTCCAGCTTCCTCACAACTTCGAGCTTACATATCAGGACAAGGATGGCACAATGAAGCAGCCAGTAGTAGTTCACAGAGCTATCTATGGTTCACTTGAGCGTTTCATCGGTATCATCACAGAGCACTTCAAGGGCGCATTCCCATTCTGGCTCTCACCTTATCAGGTTGGTATCGTTCCGATCAGAGAAGAGCACAACGAGTATGCAACTAAGATCGCTAATGAGCTTACAGCCAACCATGTTCGTGTAGAGCTTGATACAAGCGATAGCAACATGAAAGAGAAGATCAAGAAGTTCAAGAACTACAAGGATCCGTATATCCTTGTAATCGGTGACAAAGAAGCCGCTGAAGGAACAGTTTCTATCAATGTTCGCGGTTCTAACAAGCAGATTCAGAATGTACCTTTCAAGAAGTTTGTTGAGATGTGCAATAAGATGAATCTCGAAAGATCACTTGAACTTATCCAGTCTCTTGATGAAGAGTAATGATCATAGATAAGTAAAAATTTGTAAAGACATTGAGCACAGCTGTGTATATGGCTGTGCTCTTTTGGTGTGCAGAAAAAACACTTTCCCAATATACGTTTTCTTTGCAGCTACGATCCTGCGGACAGTATTGCAAAGCCCTCACAACACGGTATTTACGTATTGTAGATAAGACCTTAATGGATGTAAAATTATTTTAACCTGGTGCGCTGGTTTGTTTATATTTGATCAAATATGAATGAGTCAGTACACTGATAAGTAACTTAGTCGTATATTCTAAATGCCGTTTATTACAAAGGGGAGACATATGAATTCATTACTTGATGGAAAGAAGATTACGATTGGAACCTGCTATTATCCTGAACACTGGCCAAAAGAAATGTGGGAAGATGACCTTTTTAGGATGAAGAAAACAGGTATTGAAGTTATAAGAGTAGGAGAGTTCTCATGGAATCTTACAGAACCGGTAGAAGGAACTTATGTTGATGATTTCTGGGATGAGTTCCTTGATCTGTGCAGCCGCACGAATATGAAGGTCATATTCTGTACTCCTACAGCAACACCTCCTGCATGGCTGACTGAGAAATATCCTGAAGTACTGAATGCAAAGAGAGACGGAAGTCTTGTCTATCATGGTGAGAGATGTCATGTTAATCACAGCAGCATAATATACAGACAAAAGACCGCCCTCATAACAGAGCATCTTGCCTCTCACTTTGCTTCCCATCCTGCGATCATCGGATGGCAGATTGATAATGAGATTAACTGCGAAACCGATGAATTCTACTCTGAAAGTGATGATGCTGCATTCAGAAGCTGGGTACAGAATAAGTATGAAAATCTTGAATCTCTCAATGCTGCATGGGGCACCAGATTCTGGAATCAGACATATTCTTCTTTTTCTGAAGTACATATCCCACGTCAGACCAACCACAATGTAGGTAACCCGCACCAGAACCTTGATTACAGAAGGTTCGTATCAGATACTGCAAGAAGCTATATTAAGCTTCAAAGTGATATTATCCGCAAGTATTTAAAAGAAGGAGATTTTATCACTACCAATGGAATGTTCAACCTTGATAATCATGCGATGAACAAGGAGTCACTTGATTTTTATACTTATGATTCATATCCTGATTTTGCATATGATGAATATTATGAGAAAAGAAGCTCAAGAGATATCCTTGATCGTATGTGGAGTAAGAATCTTACTGAAGTAAGAAGCATCTCACAGCCTTTTGGAATAATGGAACAGCAGTCGGGAGCCGGCGGATGGACTACCAGAATGATAATGCCATGTCCAAGACCAGGTCAGATAAGACTGTGGACCATGCAGTCTATTGCACATGGTGCGGAGTTTGTTTCATATTTTAGATGGAGGACATCTACTATAGGAACAGAGATATATTGGCATGGAATACTGGATTATTCAAACAGGGACAATCGCAGGATCAGGGAGGTAAAGCATGTCTGCGAGGATGTTAAGAAGCTTTCAAGAATATGTGGAAGCAGATATGTTGCTAAGGTTGCTGTTGTCAGGACCTGGGATAATCAGTGGGATGCGCAGTGTGACAAGTGGCATAGTATGCTTGAAGATATAAGCCAAAATGGCATATATGCTGCAGCTGCAAGGACTCATACACCTATAGACTATATCTATCTGGAACCGGATACTTCTGCAGAGAGTCTTGAGAAGTATGAACTGCTTATATTCCCTCATGCCGTAGTTGTTGATGACAAAGAAGCAGGTATACTAAAAGAATATGTTCGAAATGGTGGAAAACTCCTTCTTGGCTGCAGGGCAGGACTCAAGACCAAGGAAGGTCATGTGACTATGGACGATCTCCCCGGAGTGTTTAAGGAGATGACAGGATGTATCGTTACAGAGTTTACACCTGAAGCTCCGGATGAAGAGAATATATATGTTGTCAAACAAGGTGACAGTCCCCAGAAATACAGGATTCCTGCCAAGTGCTTCTTTGATCAGTTTATGGTTACATCCGATACAGCGCAGATTAAAGGTGTATATGACAGTACATATATAAAGGATGAGCCGGCGCTTATTAAGAATATATATGGCAATGGTCGTGTTTACTCATTTGGAAGCACATTCTCAGAAGAGGCAGCAATGGGACTTTTTAAAATGTTAGGTGTAAGCAGTCCCTTTGAAGAATTCATAGATGTTCCACAGGAATGCGAGCTGGCAGTCAGAACTGACGGTGCATGGAACTGGCTCTTTGTTCTTAATTTTGACAAGTCAGATGCTACTATTGAACTAAAGCAGGATATGGTAGATGTCCTTAATGGTCAAAGCGCAAAAGGGGCATATAAACTTCCGGGGTACGGAGTAGCTGTGTTCGAAATATAGAACAATACAAAAAGACAATGCTTACATCTATTTATAAGCATTGTCTTTTTTAAAATGATTTTATTTTTTTGATCATCTCACATGTGAATACGTTGGCTTTTAATAGATCCTGTCTGTCTGGATGTGCTTTTGCCTTATCATAAGCATCTATCACTATCTGAAGCTGCTCATCAGAACATCTGCCACGGCAGGCTTCATATTTTTGTCTGAATTCAACAGGCATTCGCCCCTGACAAAAATATGATCCTAGAACTCTGTTATCGCTTGGAAGCCAGGTGGTAGCTGCAAGTTCAAGCTTCTTGTAGTAAGCATCTGTATTGCCAAGACCACATGTTCCGAATATAGCGACGTTTTTGCCATGAAGCGAGGACAGAAGATCTATTATCTCCATGGAACAGGTTCCGCAATTGGCCCAGTATCCGATAAAATAATTCTCAGCTTCATGAAGACCTACAAAAGAGCGTACATTGATCATCTCTTTGCGGGTATCCGGTATGGCTTTATATATTTCCTCGGCAATTTTCTGAGTATTGCCGGTTTCGCTTGCATAAGCGACAAGATATTTAAGCATTTAAGATCACCTCTTCTATATCATGTCACAGTAATTACCGTATATTTCTTTGATCAACTATATAATGCCTTATCTTTTGTAATTTGACCAAAGACTAATGTACTGATTCGTTCGCTTTTGATCAAACATGAACAAGTCAGTACACTAGTATCAGATGCAGAAAAACGGGACGAAGCAACCGCCTCCTCCGCAGCATACATTACAAAGTATCATGGTCATGCAAAGCCTTGAACAGTCAACGCTTCCTCCAAATGGATAACCATAGGAAGAACTCTTTTGCATATACCAGCTACCGCCTGAACTTAAGATCTGTACAAGTTCCTGATAATTGCGATTACCGGGCTCCATATTAAGAGCTGTCTGGGCATGCTGCAGGGCAGTAGCATTGTTACCCACACCGTTATTGGCAACTGCACTGTAGTAGTACCACATTGCAGATCTGTTTCTTATAGTATCAAGTACATTTAGAGCTTCTCTAAAATGACGGCCTTGTATATAATTGACTGCTGCTCGAAGGTGGATAGCATCTTCATCATCTTCACCGGCAGCTCTCTGATTGTTAAAACCACCAAATCCAAAGTCGCTAAAATCTCCAAAACCACCAAATCCGCCGTATCCTGATCCGTATCTTCCGGATGGATCGGAACTTGAATAATCTCCGGATCTTTCTTTCATGATCTGCTGGTAAGCCTGTTGTACAAGCTTGAACATTTCCTCGGCTTTGTCTTTATTGGGATTATTTATATTGGCATCGGGATGATATTTTCTGGACATGTTTCTGTAGGCTTTTTTGACCTCATCATCACTGGCATCTCTTGTTATTCCCAACACCTTATAAGGATCTGACATTATTCTTAGTATTCTCCTGATAGTTTTTTATACGCATATAAAAGTAGCATAATCAGCTGTTTTTTGAAAGCTTTTTGATTCTGGTTCCATGAATTACTTCGTATTTGACCCAGACACCTGAGTACAGAATATTACGAAGTATAGTAACATTCTCAATTATAGGTAGCATTTCAAAAGCTTTACAGCACTCCGAGATCATCATAGTCAGAAGCTCAGAGCAGAATGTATCGAAATTCTCAGGATCTTTTTGCCACATTTCTTTGAAAGGATTGTAAGTTCCTTTTTCCATATCCTTCTCTATGTCATCGCAGGCATCTAATATGTATATGAACTTTCCCAGGAAAAAGCCTATTTTTCTGAGAGCAGAAGCCCAGTCGTCCTCTTCATAGCAGAAAATCTCGGCGAATATCTCACCAAATAATCCGGAGATCTTATCGACATTCTGTTCGCCTGATTCTTCGCATTCATTGATGCGGCGAAGTCCTTCTTTGATAAAAGAGGCTTTCTGTGGATACCTTTGTTCGGCTTTATGAACGGCACTTAGAAGGAGTTTTGAGTATAGAAGCTTGGATACTTTGTGCTCATCCTCCCAGTCATCTCTGCATTTGTAGTAGGCAAGGAGGACATTCATATCAGCAGCATATGTGGAGAACTTGTTGATCCTTGTTGATTGCTTGACTATAGGATGAACTATGCAGTGTGTCTGACCGATCTTTTCTTCCGGCTCATATAAACCTGACAAGAGCATGATAAGAAAAGTAAGGTCATAAGTAAGCGTAGCCTGACCGGACAAGCCGTACTCTTTTTTGAGTATACGGCAGAATCCGCAATAGTAAGCATGATATATATCAAACTCTTTAAACTTGATCTCGGGTTTGTTTATGGTAATATAACCGAACATAGATGATCTTTCCGGGATTATGCCCTTTTCTTGAATTCAGTATTACATTTTGGACATCTTACCATTATGTTGCCCTTGCCGCGTGGGATACGTATCTTCTGACCGCAACCTGGACACTTGTAGATGTGATAGTGTCTTGCCTGATCAGCATTGTATCTGAAGTTCTTGAAAAAACCTACTACCTTGTTCCTGATACTGATATACTGCTCATTCTCTTTATACCTTTCAGGTATTTTCTTGGAAAGAAGCCGATAATAACAATATATGATGAGGAAAAGAGTAATAAGACTTATAATTCCGCTTGAAGCTATTATATTTACGAATATGAGTATCAGAGTAATTCCAAACAAAAATTTGGAAAGGGCATCGTAGCCATATGTTATGTATCTTCCCTGCATATGGGTATACATGAAATTGTTGAATTTAATAAGATAATCCCTAAATCGCATTTATATTAATCACCTTTCTGATATTTGCAGACAAACCCCTGTGGTACTATAATGACGTATGGACTTAAAATATCAGTTTTTCTTTTGTATAAGAAATATAGGAAAAATCATTAAGTACCAATAAAAAAGCAGTTGTTTAATACTTTTTTCTATAACAAATTCTATAATTCATATGTATAAAATACAATGATACAAGAATAAATAAATATAAAAAAACGCTAAACACTGTGCTTGAATATCAAGAATGGATAAAAGGGAGCATTGTTAAAAGATGCAGATAGTAATTGTAGGATGTGGTAATGTAGGACGTTCACTTATCGAGCAGCTTAGTAAAGAAAACCACAATATAACTGTAATAGAAGAAGACAGCGATGTAATACAGAATGTTGTCAATAATTATGATGTAATGGGAATCGTTGGCAATGGTGCCAGCTATTCTATCTTAAAGGATGCAGGTATTGAATCTGCAGATCTTATGATCGCTGTTACAGACTCTGATGAGATCAACCTTTTATGCTGCCTCATCGCAAGGAAGACAGGACATTGCCACACTATAGCCAGAGTACGTAATCCTGTATATTCACGTGAGATCGATTTTATCAAAGAAGAACTTGGTCTTTCTATGGTCATAAATCCTGAAGAAGCCTGTGCCAATGAAGCAGCAAGACTTTTGAAATTCCCATCCGCCAATAAGATAGATACCTTTGCGAAAGGAAGGGCAGAGCTTATAAGACTTACTGTTTCCGATGATTCCAAGCTTTGTGACAAGTCTGTCAAGGATATTGCTCAGGAACTTAAGCTTCCTGTTCTTATTGGTATAGTAAGAAGAGGAGATGAAGTATTTATTCCAAACGGATCTTTTGTCATAAGAGCCAAGGATGAGATATCCGTAATAGGAACCCCTAGGAAGATGCTTGCATTCTTTAAAAAGAACAATATGCCTACAGCAGGAGTCAAATCCACTATCATAGTAGGCGGTGGCCAGACCTGTTACTATCTTGCTCAGCAGCTTATTACATTTGGCATTGACGTTAAGATATTTGAATCAAATGCAGATAGATGTGATGAACTTGCATCTCTCCTTCCCGAAGCTCTGATAATCCATGCAGATGGTACAGATAGAGCCGAGCTTTTGGAAGAGGGTCTTGTAGGTGCAGAGTCATTTGTAGTTCTCACCGGTGTTGATGAAGAGAATATAATGCTCTCTTTGTACACAGCGACTGTTTCTAAGGCTAAGCGTATCATAAGAGTTCACAGAGCAGGATACAACGAGCTTATAGGAACTCTTGACGTTGGAAGCGTATTAAACCCAAGAAACATTACTGCTGACAAGATCGTTCAGTATGTAAGAGGCATGACCAACTCAATGGGATCTCAGCAGCTGGAGTCTCTCTACAAGATGGATGATGATAAAGTAGAAGCACTGGAGTTCATCATTCCTGCAGGCAGTCCTGTTATAGGAATACCTCTCCAAGAGCTTCCTCTTAAGAAGGGTACACTTATTGCATGTATCAATCATCATGGTGAAATAACACTTCCTACCGGTCAGAGCCAGATCCAGGAGGGTGATTCAGTGATCATCATTACAACATGCACCGGATTTGATGAGATAGAAGATATTCTTGCGGACAGATGATGGATTTTTTGCATAATAGTTTCAATTATATTTGATTACTTATGTTATGAACGAGGAGGACGCACCTTGATATAGGTGCCACAATCATGAACTTTTCTGTTATAAGATACATTTTATGTATGCTGGTAGAATTTATGGCAGCGCTGCTTGCTGTTCCAACACTTGTGTGCCTTTTTTACGGTGAATGGAAGGATGCTCTTATTTTTGCCGTGATAGCACTTTTGTGTTTTTCATTTGGCTTTGTGTTCGGTTATCTTAGAAAACCTGTCAACAGAACGTTCTATGCAAGAGAAGGCTTTGTTATTACAGCTCTTGCATGGATCATACTTTCACTTATAGGAGCAGTTCCTTTTACAGTAACAGGAACTATTCCCAATTATCTGGATGCTGTATTTGAGACTGTATCAGGATTTACTACAACAGGTGCTACGATCATGACTGATGTCAACTCTCTTACAGATATGCATAAGGGAGTTCAGTTCTGGAGATGTTTCACTCACTGGGTAGGAGGTATGGGAATTTTGGTATTCATGCTGGCTATACTTCCTATGGCAGGCGGATATTCTATGCACCTTATGAAAGCAGAAAGCCCGGGACCTTCAGTCGGTAAGTATGCGCCCAAAGTCAAGGATACAGCCAAGATCCTGTACAGTATATATATTGCGATCACACTTACTGAGATGATATGTCTTAAGATAACAGGACTTTCTGTATATGAGTCTATGACGCTTACTTTCTCTACAGTAGGAACCGGTGGATTTGGTCTTCTTGGAAGTAGTATTTTGGAATATTCCTATGCGACTCAGACTGTGATCATAGTATTTATGGCACTTTGCGGTGTTAATTTCAGTGTATATTATTTCCTTCTTACTAAGAAGTTCAAAGAAGCGTGGCATATAGATGAGATGCGCTGGTATTTTATCGTAATGTTTGGAGCATCCGTTCTTATTGCCTGGAACGTTGTAAGGAATGGTGTAATTGGCTCTTTTGGCGAGGCTTTTCATCATTCGCTCTTTACAGTTGCATCTATTATGACAACTACAGGATTTGCGACTCTGGACTATAATGTATGGCCGCAGTTTTCAAGAACTATGCTGTTCCTCCTTACCTGTATAGGAGCGTGCGCAGGATCTACAGGTGGTGGTTTTAAGTTCTCCAGGATCATAATACTTATAAGAAATGCCAAGAATGAAGTCATTAAGACTATCCATCCCAAGAGCGTACAAAGAGTATATATGGATGATCATGTTGTGGAAGATACAACTGTCAAGGGCACCAATGCTTATCTTGCTATATATACTATTACCTTTTTGACTTCATTTTTGCTTATTGCATTCTTCGAATCTTTCAACGTTATAGACCTTGAAGTATTTGACTTTGAAACTAACCTTACGGCAGTTGCAGCTACTCTCAACAACGTAGGCCCTGGTCTTAACATGGTAGGCCCTACCGGAAGCTTTTCTGAATTCTCATGGGCTTCCAAGGTGGTTCTTATTTTCGATATGCTTGCAGGAAGACTTGAACTTATGCCTGTTCTGATCCTCTTTTACAGGAAGACGTGGCGCAGGTGATCCAAAACTTGATCCAAAACTTAGATGAACGTGCCAGATAATGTTCTGACACGTTCATAAGATTTTTTAATGAAGCAGAAAGTACCTTAAGAAGAAAATAAGTAGTAAATGTGCGGGATAGAAAATATAGAAAAAGTATTTAAAGTTTTTCTTTATAAATCCCCTCTGACCATTATACAGATTGATGATCATAAAGGCGGGAAGTGACCATTCTTCCATGCCTCCGTTTATTGGCGTTGACATAGTAAACGTAAGGAAAATATAGGCAAGAAGTGTTGCCAATATGCATATACTGTGGAAGTAGTAAAGTATGGCTATAACTGCTATGCCGCAGGCATTGTAGTCGGTTTTCATATAATATGCTAGCCATGCTGCAAGTCCGAAAGGTATTGTAGAAGCGGCATAGGCAAGGACTATATTGATGCCTTTTAACTTCTTTAAGATACTGTCAGCAGCCCACATTGCTATAACACCTAGAGCCAGAGTGAAGTATACATTCTGAGATTCCCAGATCTGTGTTTCGTACTCTGTATAGATATTATTAAGATTCAAAGTATCATAGGCTTTATAAGTTATAAGTCCAAGATCAAAAGGAATCTCTGATATAAGAGCAAAGGCTGCAAGTGTGATAGAATATCTGGCTTTACTATGGGTATGCATGAAGCCTTCTACCAATAGATAGCAGAATATCGGAAAAGCCTGTCTGCCCACACCTCTTAGAAAGACATAAATCTGTATCTCAAGATCAAGTGTAACATCGATACCAAAACGGCTTAGAAAGTCGTACATATCACCTGAGATGATGGAAGGAAGTACGAGACCTGCCGCAAGATGGTCTATCAGCATTATCACTATGGCGCATATCTTTAGGAATGAGCCTGATAAGCACTTATAATTTAGTTTGTTTTGATCAGAGTAAGTGGAATAATTCAAAGACGCCTCCCAAAATATAAAGATTTATATACATTCTAGAATTGAAAAGATTGTTTTGCAACCAAGAAACAGCCTAATGGCGCCGGTCACGGAGGAATAGTATGAGCTTTGCAAGCGAGATAAGAAGGCATTTTGGCAAAGAAGATGAAAGCGGGATCAAAAAGCTGCAGGAAGATATACGAAAGATATATAAGGATATAAATGATGAGAAAAAAAGTGATTGTATATCTGATATAGAGAAAGTATGCAAAGATCTCAATGAAATATACATGGATGAAGATACTGAAAACATGGTGATAGAGACTATAAGATCACTAAGCTTTTATCAGAATCTCCCATGGTTCAGGGAAGCTTTTAAAAGACTTTTGTCTTTCCTTGAAGAAGATTATTATCTTAGAACAGATGCTATGAGGAATGTCCTTGACAGCGGATGGGCATCCAATGAATCCTATGTTTTTTCTGAGGATGACAGAGGAGATGCTTTTATCAAAAAGTTACTCCCTGATATAGTAGAAGAATTTTATCTGGATCTGCCTGAGGATGTTCTTGAAGATGAGCTTTTGAATCTAAAAAGAGACGCATTTATCAAGCGCTTTTTTCTTGGAAGATATATATTTAGAAATCCGGATAGCCTAAAAATACTGGAAGATGAGTATCAGTATCTATATAAAGTTGTGGAAAAAGAGATACAGCTTATCAAAGACAGACCCGGAAGTTATGAAAAAAAGCTTATGGAAGATATCTTAAGGATATCTCAAAAGATTGCGGATGCAGAAGGCATAAGGACATATAGCAGTATATCAACACTTCAGGAAAGCCTTATAGATACATATTACAAGAATCTTATAGCAGAATATCCTGATGAAGCAGATGATCTTAGAGATGAACGATCCAAATGGCTTAAAATAAGGGGCAATGACACCTGCCCCTGTGGTAGTGGCAGAAAGTTCAAGAAATGTCACGGTGCCTGATACGTGGCAGATTCCACTGATAGTGGATTGCAAGAAGCCTTATGATTATAACAGTCGCAGTGCCTATGAGCGTTGCGGCTTCCTGCCCTGAGAAATCCCATAACAGTGCGCAGATAAGTGCACCTGCAATAGAAGCACAGGCATATATATGTTTACATAAGATATATGGCTTATCGCCAACAAGAAGATCTCTGATGATGCCGCCACCTACACCGGTTATAGTACCAAGGAATACTGTCAAAAAGAGCTTTGGCCCATCACCTGCCTTAAAAGCAACTTCTACGCCCAGTACAGAGAATGCAGCAAGACCTACAGTATCAGCAAGAAGAACTATCTTCTGAAAAGCTGCCCCTGATATCTTTTCAAATCCGGATGCTCTGAAATACACATATGCAAATACAACAATAGCTGTAATAAAAGCAATCAGAACATAAGAAGGATCAGTAAAAGCGTCGGGCGGGATCTTGCCAATGATGATATCACGCATGATACCTCCTCCTACAGCTGTTACTGCGCCTACAATAGTTACTCCCAAAAGGTCCATTTCCTTCCTTATGGCAGTCATAGCACCGGATACAGCGAAGGCGACTGTCCCTATTATATTCAGAATCAAAAGAAGTTTATCCATTTATATTCCCCCATAGATTTCTTTATACTTTGTGTTTATTATCTTAAGTTTAGGATCTTCGTTAGCAAATGACAGGTAAAGACTTAATTTACCTGTCACTTGTAGTTTATCATATTTAAATTAAGATATATTATCTCAATCATGGTATTTTATGCTATTATTATTCAGGCAAGTTAAAACGTTTCATTATGATCATATAGATTGGACCCAAAGAAGCCTGGGTATAGTATTTGGTCTATGAATATATTGGGGAGGACTTGTATATGGATAGCAGGATTACAGATTACAGCTGCAACGAATTTGCAAGGCAGCTGTCTGATAAGGTATCGGTTCCCGGAGGAGGCGGAGCTGCAGCGCTGGTAGGTGCTCTTTCTATGGCGCTTTGTTCTATGGCCGGTAATTTTACAGTTGGCAAGAAGAAATATGCCCAGTATGAAGATGAACTTAAGGCTATATTAAAAGAAGCAGATGATATAAGAGCTGATCTTTTAGCCCTTGTAGAAGAGGATGCCAAGATGTTTGAACCTCTTTCTAAAGCCTATAGTATTCCGAAGGATGATCCTGATAGAAATGATAAGCTTCAAAAGGCTACCCTTGATGCACTGGTTCCGCCAATGGAGATGATGCGCATGATCAAAAGGGTTATAGAGCTTTTGGAGCGTATGGAGAAGATAGGTTCTGTCATTATGATATCTGATGTCGGATGCGGAGCTACTCTTGCAGAAGCAGCGCTTAAAAGCGCAAGTCTTAACGTTTTTATCAATACAAGATCTTTAACAGACAAGGATAAAGCCTTAGAGTTTGAATCCGAAGCTGATGCTATATTAAAAGAGTATTCTCAAAGAGCTGCTATAGTATTTGAGAATGTAGATCGAAGACTCAGACAATAAAGCTATATAGGGAGGAGTTAAATGGCAGAACTATTAAAGGGTAAGCCGGTAGGAGACTTACTTGATGAAACTACCAAAATTAAGGTTACTATGCTTAGAGACAAGGGTATAACACCTACTCTTGCAATCCTTAGAGTTGGTGAGAGGCAGGATGATCTGTCTTATGAGCGCGGTGCTACCAAAAGATGTGAGAAAAACGGCGTAGCAGTAGTTAATAAAATACTACCTGATACCTGCAGTCAGGAAGAACTTATGACAGCTATCAAAGAGCTCAATGAAGATGACAATGTTCATGGTATACTAATGTTCCGTCCACTTCCCAAGACTCTTGATGAGAAGGCTGCCTGCAATGCGATCCTTCCTTCTAAAGATGTTGACGGGATCACACAAGGTTCTATGGCTTATATATACAGCGGCCAGGGCGATGGATATGCTCCATGCACCTCTCAGGCAGTTATGGAGATCCTTAAGTTCTATGGTATAGATCCTAAAGGAAAAAAAGCTACAGTAGTAGGAAGAAGTCTTGTTATAGGCAAGCCTGTATCAATGCTCCTTATGAACGCCAATGCAACAGTTACTATATGTCATTCCAGAACAGAAAATATGGAAGATGTAACACAAAATGCCGATATAGTTGTAGCGGCACTTGGCAAAGCTGAAATGCTTGGAAGAGAGTATTTCAAAGAAGGACAGACAGTTATTGATGTTGGTATCAATTATAGCGAAGAAAAGCAAAAGCTTGTAGGTGATGTAAAACTTGATGAAGCCGAAGGTGTGGTATCAGGAATTACCCCTGTTCCCGGAGGCGTTGGCTCAGTTACAACGGCAGTACTTGTAAGTCACGTTGTTGAAGCGGCTCAGAAGAGTGCTTTATAGTTTTTTGAAAAAATAAGTCTTATAAAAAGAATTGTTATAAAAAAAGCACTATTAAGAAAGCACTATTAAGAAAGCTCTATTAAAGAAGCTCTATAAAAAAGCAAATAATGAAGTTTTAATTAGGGGTTAATTTTTGAAGTATTTTATATAAAAGCAATAAAAGGAGTAATGCTAATGCGTAAAACAAAAATCATATGCACAATCGGTCCTGCAAGTTCATCAGAAGAAGTTCTCACACAGATGTGTGAAGCCGGAATGAACGTTGCAAGACTTAACTTCAGCCATGGTGATCATGAGGAGCAGCTTGGCAAGATCAAGGTTATCAATAAGGTTCGTGATAAGATGGGACTTCCTATCGCTATCATGCTTGATACTAAGGGACCTGAATATAGAATCGGTGTCTTCAAGGATCATAAGGCTACACTTGAAGAAGGCCAGGAGTTTACTTTTACTGTAGATGACATAGTAGGTGATAATCAGAAGGTATCTGTAAGCTATAAGGGCTTTGCACAGGATCTTAAGAAGGGCGATACTATACTTGTTAATAATGGTCTTGTTATCTGCGAAGTTACAAAAGTTAAAGGCAACGACGTAATTACCAAGGTTATCGCAGGTGGAACATTATCAGATAAGAAGAGCATGAACTTCCCTGGTAAGGTCCTCAAGCAGGCTTATCTCTCAGATCAGGACAAGGCAGATCTTCTCTTTGGTATAGAACATGATATTGACTATGTAGCAGCATCATTTGTATCAACACGTCAGGATGCTCAGGATCTTCGTGACTTCCTTGATAAGAACGGCGGAAGAGATATCGACATCATCGCCAAGATCGAGAACAGATCAGGTGTTGAGAATATAGAAGAGATCTCTGAAGTAGTAGATGGCATCATGGTTGCTCGTGGTGACCTTGGTGTTGAGATTCCATTCATGGAAGTTCCTTCTGTTCAGAAAGAGATCGTTCAGAAGTGCAGACTCCTTGGTAAGAGAGTTATCATCGCAACAGAGATGCTTGAGTCTATGATAACTAATGTACGTCCTACAAGAGCAGAGATATCTGACGTAGCTAACGCGGTATATGACGGCGCTTCGGCTATCATGCTCTCAGGCGAGTCAGCTGCAGGTAAGTACCCTGTAGAAGCTGTTAGGACAATGTCAGAAGTTGCAGAATATACAGAACAGCACATCAACTATACCAAGAGATTCAAGAACATGGACTTCAGCATCAGAAATAACCTTGATGCTATAAGCCATTCTACATGTTCTATGGCTATAGACGTTGATGCCAAGTGTATCGTAGTAAGCTCTATCAGCGGCCTTACAGCCCGTATGGTCAGCCGTTTCAGATGCCCTGTCGAGATCATCGGCATGACAACATCTGTTAAGGCATTTAGAAAGCTTGCACTTTCATGGGGCGTATATCCTCTGCTTTGCGACGAGTTTGAATCACTTGATGTTTTATTCTTCCACGCTATGCAGCAGGCTACCAAGATTCTTGACCTTAAGATGGGAGATAATGTAGTCCTTACAGGTGGTAAGATCGGAGGAACATCAGGCCATACTAACATGATCAAGGTTGAGACTATACATAAGATCTATTCTTGATCAAAGACATATAGCAATGCATTTAACATTGAGGGAGCAGATCATGCAGGATCTGCTCCCTCGAACTATATAAAAATATATCTGATGGGCTTTGTTTTGTGTCTTAATTATATTGTATTTAAACCTTAAACATCACGGTAAACGTAAATGCGATAAAATAATATTGACATATCATAATCATCATATTATAATCAAAAATCGCGTCAACAAATTATTGTTGTGATTTTTAGAGGTTGATGATGGAAAAGAAATATCTGCTAAATGATATTGTAGATGCTATGGAAACAGGTGAGCTGCAGGCTTATTACCAGCCGCAGTACAATGCTAAGAAAGGTGTTATAGGCGGAGCTGAAGCACTTGTAAGATGGATCAAAAAAGATGGAACAGTGGTTCTTCCGGGAGAGTTTATACCTGTCCTTGAAGAAGCAGGACAGCTTTCACTTGTAGACTGGTTTGTCGCAGAGGATGCCTGTAAGACTATAAAAGAACTTAGCGATAAAGCTATACGAATAAGTGTCAATTTTGGCAGAGAACATGCCAAGGATGATCAGTTCGTAGATAAATTAAATAAGCTTGTCCAGTCCTATGGCATAGACAAGAACTTTTTTGGCGTAGAGATCACAGAATCAGACGTTGTAGCTGACAAGAAAGAAGTTGTAGAATGGGTTTGCAAAATAGAAGCAGCAGGATATATGGTTTCTATTGATGACTTTGGTTCAGGTATGTCTTCCCTTTCTTTTGTCAAAGATGTTCCTGCAAGAGTACTTAAGATCGACAGATCATTCCTGAATGATAACTGCCTTACAGAAAGAGGCAGGATCACCTTGGAGTCAGTATTTTATTTTGCCCACAGACTTAAGCTTCTTACAGTGGTTGAAGGCGTAGAAACTCAGGAACAGCTGCAGTATATAAATACCTGCGACTGCGATTATATACAGGGATTTCTTTTTTCAAAGCCGGTTCCAAAGAGTGAATTCTTATGGATGTGCCGCGAAGAAGCACCTGTTGAGATTGAAGCAATTGATCCTTTCGATAGCCAGTCTGCAGTATTCGAGCAGGTCAGAGTTATGATCGAGTCTGTGTACAAGAAATTCCAGCTTGTGAAGTTTGCTAATATCAGCAAGAATTCATATACGCTGATGAGACGTGACAATTTCCTTGGTACAGAAATACCTGAAACCGGAACGTATGATGATTGCCTTAAGCAGATCGTTGATAAGACAGTTCCGGAATCTCGAGAAGAAGTGGAGAATGCCTTTAATAGAAAGAGTCTTCTTGATGCATATGCTGCCGGCAAGAAGAAAGTCCTTCGCATAGCGAAGCAGTTCGATGAGAATGGAGAGATTCACAGAGTAGGTATAGAAGACTATTTTATGGAGAATGAAGGAAGCAAGGATGTATTTATAGTGTCATTTTTGCAGATTCTGGATTTTGATGATAGTACTTATGTTTAATTGTTGAATATATGATAAAATGTAAAAAAAGCCGGAGATATTTTTCCGGCTCATTTACTGTGTAGATAAGGAGGACTATTGGTGACTGGAGATAACAAGAATAAAAGTTTTGCAAAAAAGATTATAAAAGCCCTGCTTAGTATAGTTTTGATATTTGTCATTGTAGTAGCAGCCGGAATAGGTGTTTTGACTGTTTTTGAATATAGACCGGAAGATAAGGAAGATATTGAACTTATAGGAACTGCAGAAAAGACTTTATCTGCAGGAGATTCATTTACTGTTCTGACTTGGAATACCGGATATGGAGCACTTTCAGATGATTCTGATTTCTTCATGGATGGCGGTACTATGATATATACTGCTGATAAGGACAGGGTACAAGAGAATCTTGAACAGATGGCTGTAGAGATAGAAAGTATAGATCCTGACATAGTATTCTTGCAGGAAGTAGATAAGGTAGCTGACAGATCTTATAAGATTGATGAGGTATCTTTTTTTCAGGAAAGTAATAATGATAAGGTAAGTTCATATGCTCTTAATATGGATGCAATATTTATTCCATATCCTATTCCGCCTATTGGAAGAGTAAAGGTTGGAATACAGACATTATCTGCATACGAAGTATCATCATCTACAAGATTATCACTTCCTGTGCCATTTAAGTGGCCGGTTAGTACCTGTAATTTCAAAAAATGCCTTAATGTATCAAGAATACCTGTAGGGGGAACTGATAAGGAACTGGTGCTTGTGAATCTGCATCTTGAAGCTTATGACAGCGGAGAAGGCAAGATGGCACAGACCAATATGCTAAGACAGGTCCTTCAGGCAGAAGTTGATGCAGGTAATTATGTGATCGCTGGTGGTGACTTCAATCAGGTATTCTCCAATACTGATACTAGTGCATATCCTGTATATGATGGCTTATGGCAGCCTGGAAGTATAGATGTAGAAGAATTTGGCGATGACTTTACATTTATTACAGACAGTAGCGTGCCAACATGTAGGTCCCTTGATAAAGTATATCTTGGAGCCGATAAGGACAGCTTCCAGTACTATATTATTGACGGATTTATAGTATCAGGAAACATTGCGATAGATTCCTGCAAGACCCAGGATCTTGGATTTGTATGTTCTGACCACAATCCTGTTGTTCTTGAAGTGACGTTAAAGTGACAAGAAAATCATAGAGGGTACTGTAGTACCAGGATTGTAAGCTAATATAAAGAGCACTACGAAAAAGGACATCCAATCGGATGTCCTTTTTGAAGAGCGATAGACGGGGCTCGAACCCGCGGTCTCGACCTTGGCAAGGTCGCGCGTTACCAACTACGCCACTATCGCGTTTATTAAGTTGAACAAACAAAAGATAAGCTTTTATTTGAAGAGCGATAGACGGGGCTCGAACCCGCGGTCTCGACCTTGGCAAGGTCGCGCGTTACCAACTACGCCACTATCGCATTTACTCTGTCGCAGATCACCTCAGCGACAAGTAAGATGATAACTCAATTAACAATTGTTGTCAACGGATTTTTTTATTTTATCACAAAAACTTTTTCTTCTTATTTTCTTCTTAGCCTAAGCTTAACACAAGATATGTTTTGCATATGACGATAAATACATATATTATTAATATTAGAAGTGTTGTACGCTGATTAGTATTGAGGGCTTTAAAACGTCATCATAGTGGAGGCATTGCTTATGAAACTGACATTTGTAGGTGCTGATCATGAAGTTACAGGAAGCTGTCATTGCCTGCAGGCTTGTGGCAAGACGATTCTGGTAGACTACGGTATGGAGCAGGGACGCAACATATTTGAAAATGTACCTCTTCCGGTTGCTCCGGCTCTTATCGACTATGTGTTCTTGACACATGCGCATGTAGATCACAGCGGACTTATACCGCTACTGTATGCCGGAGGCTTTAGAGGCAAGATCTATGCAACAACGGCTACAGCTGATCTGTGTGATATCATGCTAAGAGACTGTGCCCATATTCAGATGCAGGAATCTGAATGGCGCAGAAGAAAAGCAAAACGTAACAGTAAGTTAGAAGGAGCAGAGCCTCTTTATATTATGGAGGATGCAGAAGGCGCTATACGTCAGTTTATTCCATGTGAATATGATGAGATCATAGATGTATGTGATGGTATAAAGATCAGATTTACCGATATAGGTCATCTTCTCGGAAGTGCCAGTATAGAGGTCTGGCTCGAAGAAAAAGGCCAGAAGCGCAAGATAGTATTCTCAGGAGATATTGGTAATACCCGTCAGCCTCTTATCAAAGACCCTAAGTATACTGAAGAAGCCGACTATGTTGTCATGGAGTCAACCTATGGAGATAGGCTCCATTCTACCGAAAGACCTGATTATATCAAGGATCTTACGGATGTTCTTAACAGAACTTTTGAAAGAGGCGGCAATGTTGTGATTCCGTCTTTTGCCATAGGCAGAACCCAGGAGATGCTATACTTCTTCAGACAGATCAAAGAAGAGCACCTTGTCACAGCTGTAGAAGACTTTGACGTATTCGTTGACAGCCCTATGGCAGTCAGTGCTACAGGTCTTTTTGCTGATCATGAATATACCTGCTACGATGAGGAAGCTATGTCCTTTGTCAAAAGAGGTATAAATCCCATATCATTCCGCGGTCTTAAGCTGTCTATAACCCAGGAAGAGTCTGTTGCCATCAACTTTGATGATAAACCCAAGGTAATCCTTGCAGCTTCCGGCATGTGTGATGCAGGACGTATCAAGCACCATCTCAAGCACAACCTATGGAGACCTGAGAGTACCATATTGTTTGTGGGTTATCAGTCGGCAGGAACTCTTGGACGAGCTATCATAGACGGAGCCGAGAGAGTCAGGCTCTTTGGTGAAGAGATTGATGTCAGGGCTGAGATTACCAAGATAGAAGGACTTTCCGGTCATGCAGACAGAGACGGACTTGCAGCCTGGCTTAATGGCTTTACCAAGAAAAGACCAAGGAAGGTCTTTATCGTACACGGAGAAGATACCGTTACAATTGCATTTGCTCAGTATCTGAAAAATGAATACGGCTATGATACATATGCGCCTTATAGCGGTACTGTCTTTGATCTTGTGTCAGGACAATTCGACAAGGAAGGCGTACCTGTACCTGCTGCTAAGAAGGCTGAAGCTATATCTGATGTATATGCAAGGCTTAAAGCTGCAGGAGCTAGGCTTATCGCAGTTATAGGTAAAGTCAGCGGCATCAGCAATAAGGATAAGGCTAAGTTCGCTGATCAGATCAATGCCCTGTGCGATAAGTATGATAGATAGTCACTTACTTTGCTCGCGGCATAAGGTTATTTATGATGGCCATGAAGACTCTCCACATGGATGTTACAGCGTCCATGCGGAGAGTTTTATAAGGTGATCTTTATGGCCTTGGGGATTAAAATTATTACCGGAAAAAGTCAAAATTGATAAGATTTGTTATCTTTATACATATATTTATGCGTACAGATAGATTATAATGATTGAAGTAATTAATTTGATGGGGGATTCTTTATGTCCAAAGCAGACGAAATTTTTATACAGATGTGCAATGATATCCTGACAAACGGTACTACAACCAAAGGTCAGGCTGTTCGTCCTCATTGGCCGGACGGTGAGAGCGCATATACTGTCAAGATCTTCGGTCAGGCACATACATACGATCTTTCTAAGGAGTTCCCGCTTATGACTCTTAGAAAGACAGGTATCAAGACTGCAACAGATGAAGTGCTCTGGATATATCAGAAGAAATCTTCCAATATTAAAAATCTCAAAGGCTCTATCTGGGATGAGTGGGCTGATGAAGACGGATCTATCGGCAAAGCCTACGGATGGCAGATAGCTGCAAAGTATTCTTATAAAGGAGTAACAGAAGAGGGAATAGACAGAGCTTTCCCTACATGGAATAAAGAAGTTGAAGGCAGCAAAGTTATGTACAAGTATGTCCCCGGCCCTGGTATTCCATCTATGGAAGAACGTCTTGTTCCGGGAACAGATGCATACGAAAGACTATCTGAGCCTGATATTGTTTTTGACAGAGAGTCAGGAACTGCTGTAATGGATCAGATGAATAAGGTCATATACGACCTTAAGATAAATCCATTCTCACGTCGTATTATGACTACAACCTGGAATGTATCAGAACTTTCTCAGATGAACCTTGAACCTTGCGCATATAGCATGACCTACAATGTGACTCAGGATGAGAATGACGGAAAACTTGTACTTAATGCTGTACTTAATCAGCGTTCTCAGGATATGCTTGCAGCCAATAACTGGAATATTGTCCAGTATTCTTCACTTGTGCACATGCTGGCACAGGTTTGTGACATGAAGGTTGGTAAGCTCCTTCATGTTATCGCAGATTGCCATATTTATGACAGGCATATTCCTTATATTAAAGAACTTATTGGAAGGACGCCTCTTCCGGCACCAACCTTCCATTTGAATCCTGAAATTAAGGATTTTTATGATTTTACAAGAAATGACGTTAGTGTAGAAAACTATGAGGTAGCAGGAGACCAGTTCAAAGATATACCGATAGCAATCTAGTACCATAGGGCTACCTGGTCTTAAATATTGTAAATGAAAAAATTGCTGAAAAAAAAGTATCTAATATGCAGGATCGTAGCAACGATCCTGATTGTGTTGACCGCGGGAATATTTATTTATGCATCTGCAAATCCGGTGGATGATTTTAGGTTACATTATAAGTACTCGGATTTTTTCTCAGAGAGATGGCAGAACGAGCCGGATGGTGAGCTTATAAGTGATGATTATATTAATATAGCTCCCGGTGAGACTGTCCGTTTATATCACAGGTTACCTTATACGATCGCTCCTGATGAGGCGATAGCTATCTATGATCCCGGGATTTATGTGGCTGTATATGCCAATGGTACTTTTTTGGGAGATTTTGCCAAGGGTACTACAGATACCATCGGCATGGAAGTTGGGAATTCATGGTTCATCATAGGTATTCCAATGTTCGCTCATGGCAAAGATCTGACGCTGGAACTTAAAAATACCACTCATAAAAATAAGCGCTTTTATTATTATAATGCCATATTCGGGCAGCGCAATGACCTCAACAATGCGATATTTATTAAGAATATGAGCGCTTTTCTGAATGGATTCATGTTCATCATAATTGGATTTGTTCTGGTGATCTTTACTATTTTCTTATTCAAATATCAAATAGAATCTATGAAAAAACCGGCTGCATATATGGCGGTTATATCACTTTTGTCCGGAATCTGGTTTTTGATAGACTCTAATCTGCCTCAGTTCATAAGTGGATCTGTTTCGATCAGGTATCTGTCATCTTTTTACCTGCTTATGATACTTCCGGTGTTCCAGCTTCTGTTCTTCTTGGAGTACCTTAATAATGGCAAAAATCTGATACAGTATATGTTACTGACATATATGGCATTTATGGCCGTTGTTGTCATATTGTATGTTGCAGATATCGTACATATTGCTATAGGATTTTTTGCACTGATGTCATATCTGTTTTTTATAACTGTCGTGATTATGGCACTCGAAGTCAGAGAGTTCTTCATAACAGAGAGCAGGTACTTGTTTGCATCTGTTCTTGGGACGACTTTTCTGGTGGGAGTAACGGCCAGGAGCTTTTTAAGGTACTATTTGGACAAGGAAGTTGATAATTCCAACTCATTCAGAATAGGATACAGTGTATTTCTGATAACGCTTACGCTTACGGTCCTTCTTAAATCTTTCCATGATATAAGAGGTGAGATGAATCTTAGAAGGCTCAAAGAGCTTGCCTACGTAGACACAGTAACAGGTGGCAATTCACTTGCATATCTTAATGAGAAGTTCTCTGAGATATCCTCAGAGCAAAGAGATGAATACTGGCTTTTGTATATGAATCTTGTGGGATTTAAAGCTGTAAACGAGATCATAGGCTGGGAGAATGGTAACAGGCTTTTAAAAGAGCTCTATGAAAAAAACCAGCTATCCCTTGAAGATGGAGAATCGCAAGGAGCTATGGGTCAGTCCAGCTTTGCAATGCTTATAAAAAGTGATGATAAAGCTCAGAATGTAAGAAGAAAGTGCTCTATGCTACGTGAAGGACTTGAAAAGCTTCTTAGGGACAATTATAAGTCGCTATCTGTAAGAGTGGAATTCTCAGCATGTCCTATAAGTGCCGGAGATGATAATTTCAAAGCGGTACTGGATCTTGCCAGAATCGCGTACAGGAATTCGGCAGCAGCTTATGACCTTGCATCAGACTGCTGGTTATATACTGAGATGTGCAAAGACAAGCTTCGCGTAGAAAAGACTATGGAAAACAGGCTTGAGAAAGCTCTTTTGAATAAAGAAATGGAA
This sequence comes from Butyrivibrio fibrisolvens, assembly GCF_023206215.1. Taxonomy (NCBI): domain Bacteria; kingdom Bacillati; phylum Bacillota; class Clostridia; order Lachnospirales; family Lachnospiraceae; genus Butyrivibrio; species Butyrivibrio fibrisolvens. The sequence goes on along the minus strand of NZ_CP065800.1, from coordinate 4,019,541 downwards.
CTCTTTCTCCAGCCCAAGGTTGATCCTCATACCGGCAAAGTCTCAGGTGCAGAAGCTCTTGTAAGATGGAGAAGAAATGACGGATCTGTACTAGGGCCGGTATATTTCATACCTGTATTTGAAAGAAACAGAATGATCGCAAGAGTTGATCTGTTTATGTTCAGAGAGACCTGTCTTTTTATAAAAAAGTGGGTTGATGAAGGCAATGAACCTTTTAAGATATCTGTTAACCTTTCAAGATACAGTATCCTTAATGCAGACAATTTTGAAAGTTATGAGCAGATCATAAGAGAGATAAAGCCACCTATAGAACTTATAGAATTTGAGATCACGGAATCCATGGCATACAATAACGAAAACGATATATCAGAGATCATCGACAGGATCCATGATCTTGGAGCAACAGTATCCATGGATGATTTCGGAAGTTCTTATTCTAATCTTGTAGCTATTCAGAGGCTTCAATTTGATACGGTTAAGATCGACAGAGGGATCTTCACTCACGGATTCCCTGACAATGAGAAGAGCTTCCAGATGGTAAGCGCTCTCATGCGTATGTTCACTACAATAGGTATATCTGTTGTAGCAGAGGGAATAGAATCGGAGAATCAGGTACAGGCGCTTAGAAAGCTTGGCTGTCATTCCATACAGGGATACTATTATTCAAGACCTCTGGATATAGCCAAATTCAAAGAATTCTTCGATGTTACCAATCGGAATGTATCGTGATTGGTAAGATATATCAAAAAAATACATTTATAGAAACGGGGATAAAATATGAAAGCAATAGTAGCAGTAGATAATAACTGGGCAATAGGATATGGCGGTAATCTTCTTATAAGTATACCGGCTGACCACAAGATGTTCCGTAATGAGACTAAGAATAAGGTTGTGATCCTAGGAAGGAAGACACTTGCAACATTCCCGAACAGTCTTCCGCTTGATCAGAGGGTTAACATCATTCTTTCAGCTAATCCTGACTATACAGTTAAGAGTACGTCAACAGGAACTGCAATAATGGCAAGAAGCGTTGATGAAGTTCTTAAGATAGCATCAGAATATGATACTAATGACGTATATGTAATCGGTGGAACAAGTGTGTATACTCAGCTTCTTCCATATGTAGATACTTGCATTGTAACCAAGGTGGATAGAGAGTTTACAGCAGATGCATACTTCCCTAATCTTGAAAAAGATCCTGAATGGGAGCTTGCAGAAGAGAGTGATGAACAGTACTACTTCGACAACTGCTACACCTTCCAGAGATGGGTACGTAGGTAATAGCAAATAGATTAAGTATCTCTATCCGTCGGTGTGTAATCCCCGAAGTTAGAGTTATAACAAATAGCATAGTAGTAATAGCGGACATATTTGCAAGGCAGTTCTTGTTTTGGATTATAAACAAAATGAGAACTGCTTTATTTTTTTATAAGAAAGAGAACACAATTTTAGCATAAATAGAACACAGATTCATCACAATTGAATCCTAAACTGTAAAACATAAAAGAAAGACAGACAAGCCACATCAATATAAGTAGTAACGAAACCGTATTAAATAAAGCTATAGGGCTTAGAAAGAGGTAGAGATATGAATGATAATGAATTGTTTAATAATCTAAATACCGACAACACAAATGAGCAGACCGGTAGTGATAATGACACTATGAATAAGAAAACTAAAAAGAAAAACAAAGTAAAAAGTAAAAAGGCCGGTAAGGTAGCAGGTGCGATCGCACTTGCGGCAGTATTTGGAGTATGTACAGGTGCTGGAATATATGGAGCACAGAACTTTACATCACTATCGCTTAGCGATGATGCAAGCTCTTCAATCAGTATAGCTTCAACTCAGACAGTAAGTGATGATTCGGATTCACAGCTCAAGGTTACGACAACAAGTAATACTCAGGTAGTTACTACAGATGTTACAAGTGTAGTTGCAGCAGCTATGCCATCTATCGTATCTATCAATGTTAAGGCTACAACTACAACAACAGATTTCTTCGGTCAGTCTTATCAGCAGGAATCGGAAGGTGCAGGATCAGGTATCATAATAGCCCAGAGTGATTCAGAACTTATAATTGTTACCAACAATCATGTAGTGTCAGGCGCTAACTCTATGGAAGTATCTTTTGCAGATGGCAGCACAGCTACAGCTTATCTAAAGGGCACAGAATCTTCTGTAGATATCGCTGTTATAGCAGTAGAACTTGAAGATCTGTCCAAGGACACTCTTTCTGCTATAAGCATAGCTACACTTGGAGATTCCAACTCACTTACAGTAGGAGAGAGCGCTATAGCTATAGGTAATGCACTTGGATATGGACAGTCAGTAACGACAGGTGTCATCAGTGCTCTTGATAGAGAGATAGAGACTGAAGACGGAGAGACCAATACTTTCATTCAAACAGATGCTGCAATAAACCCAGGTAACTCTGGCGGAGCACTTCTTAATGCAGCAGGTGAAGTAATAGGCGTTACCTCCAGTAAGATCGGAGCTACAACTGTAGAAGGTATGGGCTTTGCAATTCCGATATCTGATGTTATAGATCTTATCAATGATCTTATGAATGAAGATACCAAGATCACTGTAGCAGAAGGCCAGCAGGGAGCTTTGGGAGTATCAGTAATGACTCCTACAGGAATAGATGGAGCATACGTAGCAGCAGTAGGTGACGGAAGCGCTGCGCAGAAGGCCGGAATACAGGCAGGTGACCTTATCACATCTTTTGATGGCAATGACATCACATCCGCATCAGATCTTACAAGCCTTATGTCCTACTATGCAGAAGGAGATACAGTTACAGTAACAGTTCTTAGAAGAGTAGATGGTCAGTACCAGTACGTAGATATAGAAGTGACTCTTGACAATGCATCTACACTTTCAAGTTCTTCATCTACTGATGGAGGCAATACTCAGAGCTATGAATATGGTATGCCAGGTCAGTCAGGGGAAGAGCAGCAGGACAATGGCCAAGGTGAATCAAAGTCAGGATCAGCTTCTGATGATCAGCAAGGTTCCCAGCCGGAATCTAATGGTAATGGATTCGGATTTTCCTTCGGCGGCTGATCATATAGCTACAATTAACTTCGCTTAAAATCGCTAAAAATAATCTCCCCGATTACATGATGTAGTCAGGGGATGTGCGATTCCCCCGATTACAGGATGTAATCAGGGGATGTCCAGAAGTACATGGATGTACTATTCCCCCGATTACAGGATGTAATCAGGGGATGTCCAGAAGTACATGGATGTACTTCTATCCCCCCCTCCACGCGATTTTAAAATAAATCCACAAAACAACACGACAAAAATGGGCTGTGCAAACAGCTCATTTTTGTTGTACATTTCAGGATATCCTGCTGGGATGCTTTGTGCAATTACCAAACGGAAGAAGAAGCTGTAGAAGCACTTCAAAAGGTTAATGATGCTATTGAGCAGGGCACGACTTTAATTGAATTATAATGTGTGAATCCAAACACACCATCACACAAAAAGAAGGCATTCTGTGCGAAGAACTTCTTTTTGTAGTGCGCCGCTAGGCGCACAACTAAAAAACCGGGTTAATTGAAATAGCTCAATTAACCCGGTTTTTAAGTCGGTAAAATTACTTTTTCTTAGCAACTATAAGATATCTGTGAATTGTTCCTTTGACAAAACCTTCTTTATCAATTATATCTTGCATCTTTAGAAGCTTGTCAAAACACTTCTCTACAGAAAAGTCCGGAAACTCCCATTCGATGATGCGCGCAAACCAGACAAATGCTCCTACATCGTAGAATCTGATCGGTCTGAAAGCTTCTTCGGCGCGGATGATCTCAAATCCGGCTTCTTCAAATTTCTTCTTCTGAATAGATAATTCAAGTTCCGGGAATGGCTCCGGTGTTCCGGGGAGAACTATCTCAACAAGGTCTCTGTCGTTTCTGGCGCCTACCTGCTGTGTGATGAAGAGACCGCCTGTTTTAAGGAGCCTGTGCGCCTCAACAGGATCAAAGCTTCCGTGTCTGTTGATCATTATGTCAAAAGAGTTATCGGCAAAAGGAATATCAGACTCATTGTCGCAAGGCTTAAAGTCAATTCCAAGCGGCAGGAGAGTTTTCTTGCACAGCTCCACATTTGGTGGAAATCCTTCGGTAGCAGCGGTGTTCTTATAAGGATGACCTAAAGATAAGAGGAACTCACCACCACCTGTATCAAAGTCCATAAGCTTCATGTCAGGGAGAAGATACTTGTCGATCTCAGTTTTGTAATCCCATGGAAGATCCTCTTCCTCGTCGTATCTGTCATGAATATGGGAGAAGTCCCATCCGCGGATATGAGCTATCTTTTCCTCAGCTTCCCACTCTTTTCTTAAACTGCTTATTCGATCTGCATTTATTGCCAATTCTGCATTCATTTCTGTATTCATATCTGCTCCTTTTCGAATCAATGATGTTTTTGCAAATATGTGTCAAAAGTAAAAAATGCCTTTGCTACTTTTTCTCTGTAAATTAGATCAATCATTCAATCGGTGCAGTATGTGACAGCATGTAAGGACTTTTTCTATATATAAAGTCGTATAAATAAATCAATTGATTAACCTCGGTACAACCTGCTGTCAGCATTATAACTGCACCGAGTAATTACCTCGCATTTTCAAACTAACCTCCAATGTGATCTCTGAATACCACAGCACATCACGTTTTCCAGCATATCAGAACATGAGCACCTTGTAAATAAGCGTTGTTACAGAACTAAGGGATAATTTCTATAAATACTAACTATTTAACTCAGCAAGCCATGAGTCAGATTATGAATTGTTATGGCGCAAAAAAATTATGTAATTTATGGTTAAGTCATTCAAGATTGGATCCGATAAACTATTAGCTTGTGAATGAACGTTTTTTTGTAAAAATAGTGATAAAATGGTTAAAACATCATCTATAATAAACTAAATAACGATTTATTCAAAAAATGTTTGACATCCGGCTTGTAACATCATATAATCAATTTCGCTGTCGTAAACAGCAGCTTTACCTGAGGGTCGGGAGACCGCTTATATAGCTGCAAGGATAGCAAAAAAGATTATAAAAAAGTTCTTGACAATTACAAAGCAGCGAGTTAAGATATAACACGTTGCGGCGAACGAAAGCCAAGACACAAAAGCTTGAAAGCCAGAAGGCAAGAGCTTTTGAAAGCACTTTGACAACTTAACAGTAATGCAACCCTGAAAATTCCAGTTCTTCTTTTTAAAGAAGGACAGAATGTTCAGAAGAACAAAAACCAAAAGTAAATTTTTGATGGTTTAGCCACCATCAAGCTGTTAGAAATAACAGTGGAGCAGAATTATTCTGATTAAGTCAGCATAAGTCTGAACCGGCGAACTCGGAATCACGAAGTGATTCCAAGCGAAAGAAGATCATTTATGATCTTTGTCGCATTTTAAAGTGAGAGTTCGATCCTGGCTCAGGATGAACGCTGGCGGCGTGCCTAACACATGCAAGTCGAACGGAGTTTAGCGCTGATGAAGCTTCGGCAGATTCTTGTTAAACTTAGTGGCGGACGGGTGAGTAACGCGTGGGTAACCTGCCTCATACAGGGGGATAGCAGTTGGAAACGACTGATAACACCGCATAAGCGCACAGGATCGCATGATCTAGTGTGAAAATATTTATAGGTATGAGATGGACCCGCGTCTGATTAGCTAGTTGGTGAGGTAATGGCCCACCAAGGCGACGATCAGTAGCCGGCCTGAGAGGGCGGACGGCCACATTGGGACTGAGACACGGCCCAAACTCCTACGGGAGGCAGCAGTGGGGGATATTGCACAATGGGCGAAAGCCTGATGCAGCGACGCCGCGTGAGTGAAGAAGTATTTCGGTATGTAAAGCTCTATCAGCAGGGAAGAAAGACCTCGTAAGAGGGGATGACGGTACCTGAGTAAGAAGCCCCGGCTAACTACGTGCCAGCAGCCGCGGTAATACGTAGGGGGCAAGCGTTATCCGGATTTACTGGGTGTAAAGGGAGCGTAGACGGTGTATCAAGTCTGAAGTGAAACCCCACGGCTCAACCGTGGGCTTGCTTTGGAAACTGGTAGACTAGAGTACTGGAGAGGTAAGCGGAATTCCTGGTGTAGTAGTGAAATGCGTAGATATCAGGAAGAACATCAGTGGCGAAGGCGGCTTACTGGACAGCAACTGACGTTGAGGCTCGAAGGCGTGGGGAGCAAACAGGATTAGATACCCTGGTAGTCCACGCAGTAAACGATGAATACTAGGTGTTGGGAGACATAGTCTTTCAGTGCCGGCGCTAACGCAATAAGTATTCCACCTGGGGAGTACGTTCGCAAGAATGAAACTCAAAGGAATTGACGGGGACCCGCACAAGCGGTGGAGCATGTGGTTTAATTCGAAGCAACGCGAAGAACCTTACCAGATCTTGAGATCCAGATGAATTATGGGTAATGCCATAAGACCTTCGGGACATCTGAGACAGGTGGTGCATGGTTGTCGTCAGCTCGTGTCGTGAGATGTTGGGTCAAGTCCCGCAACGAGCGCAACCCTTGTCCATAGTAGCCAGCAGTAAGATGGGCACTCTATGGAGACTGCCAGGGATAACCTGGAGGAAGGTGGGGATGACGTCAAATCATCATGCCCCTTATGATCTGGGCCACACACGTGCTACAATGTCGTAACAAAGGGAAGCAACCCTGCGAAGGTGAGCAAATCCCAAAAATAACGACCCAGTTCGGACTGTAGGCTGCAACCCGCCTGCACGAAGCTGGAATCGCTAGTAATCGCAGATCAGAATGCTGCGGTGAATACGTTCCCGGGTCTTGTACACACCGCCCGTCACACCATGGGAGTCGGAAATGCCCAAAGTCAGTGGCCTAACCGTAAGGAGGGAGCTGCCTAAGGCAGGTCGGATAACTGGGGTGAAGTCGTAACAAGGTAGCCGTAGGAGAACCTGCGGCTGGATCACCTCCTTTCTAAGGAAAATATAGAAGGAAGAAGTAGGGAGTTGCATTACTGTTTAGTTGTTAAGGTTATTTATTAACTAAAAAGCAAAGAAAAGTCTTTGAAAAATCAAGCTTGACAGGCGAAAGACTGCAGAGTAAGATATCAAAGCGCTGAACATTAACAACAAAACATTTCTGGTGGCGATGCGCTTGGGGGAAACACCCGTTCCCATCTCGAACACGACGGTTAAGACCTAAGCGGCCGAAAGTACTATACTGGTGACGGTATGGGAGGATAGGTGGCTGCCAGATTTATAAAAAAAGTTTGAATGATGATGAGAGATCAGAAAACAAAAGTCTTCCGATTTCTGATGACTGTTCAAACAGTCAGACTTAGATCGTGATCGAAGATCATGAATAAGGTAATTGTTCCTTGAAAACCGAATACTGAAATATAGATTATATCAAGATCCAAAAGATCAAAGATATGTTCTATGTCCAAACCAAAATCAAGACATCAAAAAATGATGAAGAAATTCATCAAGACCATTTCAAAAGAAATGGGTCTTATCTAACTCATATCGCTGTGAGAAAGATAAGAAGAGAATCCAGATGATCGAAAGATCAGGACTGATTCCTGCATAACAGGTTAAGTTATGTAGGGCGCAGGGCGGATGCCTTGGCACTAAGAGCCGATGAAAGACGTGATAAGCTGCGAAAAGCTGCGGGGAGAGGCAAATACTTCAAGATCCGCAGATATCTGAATGGGGCAACCTAACCAGGGAGACCCTGGTTGACCTTAACTGAATCCATAGGTTAAGGCCGGGAACCCGGTGAACTGAAACATCTAAGTAGCCGGAGGAAGAGAAAACAAAAGTGATTCCGTAAGTAGCGGCGAGCGAACGCGGAAGAGCCCAAACCGGAGAGCTTGCTTTCCGGGGTTCGGACTGCATGATCGATTCAAATCTGCTAACAGAAAGGTCCTGGAAAGACCTGCCAGAGAACGTGAAAGCCGTGTATGTGAAAGTGGAAGAGACGAGGCAGAATCCAGAGTAGGACGAGACACGTGAAACCTTGTCTGAAAGAGCGGGGACCACCCCGTAAGGCTAAATACTACTTAGTGACCGATAGCGCATAGTACCGTGAGGGAAAGGTGAAAAGGACCCCGGGAGGGGAGTGAAAGAGAACCTGAAACCCTGTGCCTGCAAGCTGCGAAAGCTCTATATACGAGTGATCGCGTACTTTTTGTAGAACGGTCCGGCGAGTTATGTATACCGGCAAGGTTAAGTGTTTAAGACACGTAAGCCGAAGGGAAACCAAGTGTGAATAGTGCGAATAGTCAGTATACATAGACCCGAAACCGGGTGATCTATCCATGGACAGGATGAAGCGGCCGTAAAAGGCTGTGGAGGTCCGAACGCACATCCGTTGAAAAGGGTGGCGATGAGCTGTGGATAGGGAGAAATTCCAATCGAACTCGGAGATAGCTGGTTCTCCCCGAAATAGCTTTAGGGCTAGCCTTGTAGCGTGCCTGTTGGAGGTAGAGCACTGAATATCCGCGGGGGCTTCACCGCTTACCAAAGATTATCAAACTGCGAATGCCAGTCAGGTTTAGCACAGGAGTCAGACTGCACGAGATAAGTTGGGCAGTCAAAAGGGAAACAGCCCAGATCTACGGCTAAGGTCCCAAAGTACGTGTTAAGTGGAAAAGGATGTGGGATTTCATAGACAGCTAGGATGTTGGCTCAGAAGCAGCCACCCATTCAAAGAGTGCGTAATAGCTCACTAGCCGAGAGGTCCTGCGCCGAAAATTACCGGGGCTAAAACACGACACCGAAGCCTAGGGATTGCTTGTATCTACGGGTATAAGTGATCGGTAGGGGAGCATTCATAAGAGCGTAGAAACTGTACCGATAAGGAGCAGCGGAGCGTTATGAAGAGAGAATGCCGGAATGAGTAGCGAGATGAGGGTGAGAATCCCTCAGGCCGAATATCCAAGGATTCCAGGGTAAAGCTGATCTGCCCTGGGGAAGTCGGGACCTAAGACGAGGCCGAAAGGCGTAGCCGATGGACAGCAGGTTGATATTCCTGCACCAGATATCATCAGAACTGTGGGGACACAGGTGATAAGGACAGCCCGGGAGAGCAGCCCGGGGCAAGCATGGCAAGAGGAAAGGGAGAAATCCCCTTTCGGGATCGAGCTGTGTGACGCGGAGCGAAATAAAGTAGTGAAGTGTCCGGAGGACCTGTCGAGAAAAGCCGCTATAGTGTGATATCTGCCCGTACCGTAAACCGACACAGGTGGATGAGGAGAGAATCCTAAGGCCGACGGAAGAAGCATTGCTAAGGAACTCGGCAAAATGTACCCGTAACTTCGGGATAAGGGTAGCCCTCATGTATGAGTATATGAGGGCCGCAGAGAAGAGGCTCAAGCAACTGTTTAGCAAAAACACAGGTCTATGCGAAACCGAAAGGTGAAGTATATGGGCTGACGCCTGCCCGGTGCTGGAAGGTTAAGAGGAGAGGTTAGAGCAATCGAAGCTTTGAATTTAAGCCCCAGTAAACGGCGGCCGTAACTATAACGGTCCTAAGGTAGCGAAATTCCTTGTCGGGTAAGTTCCGACCCGCACGAAAGGCGTAATGATTTGAGTACTGTCTCGGCAATGCATCCGGTGAAATTGAAGTGCCAGTGAAGATGCTGGCTACCCGCGCCAGGACGGAAAGACCCCATGGAGCTTTACTCCAGCTTGATACTGGGATCCGGTATTGTATGTACAGGATAGGTGGGAGGCTAAGAGATTGTGGCGTCAGCTGCAAAGGAGCCGCTGTTGGGATACCACCCTTACCGTACTGGATTTCTAACCATGGACCGTGAAACCGGTCCGGGGACAATGTCTGGCGGGGAGTTTGACTGGGGCGGTCGCCTCCGAAAGAGTATCGGAGGCGCTCAAAGGTTCCTTCAGGATGGACGGAAACCATCCGAAGAGTGCAAAGGCATAAGGGAGCCTGACTGTGACACCGACGGGTGGAACAGGTACGAAAGTAGGACTTAGTGATCCGGTGGCAGAACGTGGGATTGCCATCGCTCAACGGATAAAAGCTACCCTGGGGATAACAGGCTTATCACTCCCAAGAGTTCACATCGACGGAGTGGTTTGGCACCTCGATGTCGGCTCATCACATCCTGGGGCTGTAGCAGGTCCCAAGGGTTGGGCTGTTCGCCCATTAAAGTGGTACGCGAGCTGGGTTCAGAACGTCGTGAGACAGTTCGGTCCCTATCCGGCGCGGGCGTAGGATATCTGAGAGGAGCTGTCCTTAGTACGAGAGGACCGGGATGGACGGACCGCTGGTGTATCTGCTGCGAAGGCAATCGCATAAGGCAGGGTAGCCAAGTCTGGCAGGGATAAACGCTGAAGGCATCTAAGCGTGAAGCCCCCCTCAAGATGAGATATCCCCACGCAAGTGGTAAGACCCCTTGGAGAGTACGAGGTTGATAGGCACAAGGTGTAAGAGTGGTAACATTCTCAGCTGATGTGTACTAATAGGTCGAGGACTTAACCAAAAAAGTTAAGATAAGTTTGGAGATTCAGTGTTCGGTTTTGAAGGAATGATCAAGGCTCTGTGTGTTGCACAGAGCTTTTTTTGTGCTATAAGATAATAAAATAAGATAATAAAATATTAAAATACCCTCCTAAGATTTAGAAACTGCATCTTGGGAGGGCATTTTTTATTTAAAGATCACAAATGACTGAGGTCCCATTACAATAGAATCTCCTGATCCTGAAACAGAACCTTCGCCTATCTTATAGATAGTCTCGTTAGTCTTTTCTCCATTTAAAGGAGCAGTAACTTCTTTTTCAGAAGGATTAACTGCGACTATAAGGTTTCCTCTCTTATATACAAAAGGGAATGTCTCTTTTTCAGCATATATTACTTCAAAGCTTCCGTCTGCTTTGAGGTCATCTTCTTTATGTCTTAAAGCTATGATCTCTCTTACTGTATGGATGAGAGAGTCAGGATCGCTTTCAGCGCTTTCAACTGTTGGAGCATCAGCTGCCTTATCTACAGGAAGATAGAGCATGTCGCTTTCTGCTTCAGAGAATCCGAGGTTCTTGCCGCTGGTCCACTGCATAGGTGTTCTTGAACCTGTACGCTGGAATCCGCCTTCTTTAGTAGGCTGACCCTTAATATATTTCATTCCGATCTCGTCGCCGTAGTATAGGAATGGAACTCCCGGCATACTGAAAAAGAAGGAATAAGCTAGCTTTAGTTCTCTAATAGAAAGAGAAGCAGTCTCTCTTGGAGTATCATGATTACAGGTAAAGAAACTTATGTAGCCATTACCTTTTGTATTATTATATTTGGGAAGGTAATCATCTAAAAAGCGCATGATATCGCCGCCTGCTCCGCACTTAAAGAAGCTGTGATCACCGCCTTCTGTCTCATAGTCACGTACGAGAGTGTTATAGCCGTTATAGTGATGATCGAGATAGAAGTCCATGTCAAAATGAGCAAGATTAAGAGCTGAAGTAGGATTGCACCACTCAGATACCATAGCAGCTTCCGGATAATCTTTTGCCAGCATCTCATTGATATCAGCCCAGATAGCGCTTGTAGCAGACTTTACTTCGTCATCTTCTTTGACCAGAGAATCTGCCATATCTACGCGGAAGCCGTCGCATCCATGATCAAGCCAGAATCTCATGATATCTTTGAGAGCTTCTCTGGTAGCAAGACATGCCGGAGCGTCAGGAGCCATCTGCCAGTTTTCGGTCCTGTTAAGGAAGCCGTAGTTAAGAGCAGGCTGACACTTAAAGAAGTTGAGCATATATACGCCGTCTCTATCGCTGTCACCGGCAATATAAGGGTGATTACCTATTCCCTGCCATACAGAATTGGTCCATACATAACGGTCTGAATATTCATTTCGCTCTGGTTTAGCGCTTTGCTTAAACCATTCGTGTTCCTCTGATGTATGACCGGGAACAAGGTCAAGGAGTACATGAATGCCCTTTTCATGAGCCTTATCAAAAAGCTCATACAGATCTTCGTTGGTTCCGTATCTTGGAGCAACCTTCTTATAATCCCTTACATCATAACCGGCATCCTTGAAGGGAGAGTCGTAGCAGGGATTGATCCACAGAGCATTGCATCCAAGGCTCTTGATATAATCGAGCTTCTGGATGATTCCGTTTATATCACCGATTCCATCAGCATTAGTATCATAGAATGACTGAGGATAAATTTCATAGAAGACTGCGTCATTAAGCCACTTAGGCATAGTCACCTCTTTCTGCGCAGGCGCGCTAAATAAAATAAAAATGTAGTTAACCGCTTAAGCATTTATAATTTTAGCATGCAATTAATACTTGTAAACCGCCTCGTACAAGTTTCGTTAGAAGTTTCGCAAAAAAGATTTGATATGTAAAAAATTCTTTTATCTAAAAAGAGACGTATTATCTATACTATATGCGGATTTTTGTTTGGTATGGATGTTATAGTGGCTTGTCTTTGTTACATTCAAAGTAAATCTGCAGCGTAATGCTTATAAATAAATGTTATGAATACTTAAATATGATATACTTAGTAACAGGAAGAATTGCATAAAATTTTTTTGGCGATTCACGTATCAAAACAAAAGTTTCGTAAAGGTATACTATGGATATTAAGTACAATAGAAAAACAAAAGAAGATCTTCCGGTAGTTGCAATATGCTATGACTTTGATAAGACTCTGTCACCTGATGATATGCAGGCTCAGGGGTACATCCAGTCAGTTGGATATGATGTTGCCCAGTTCTGGAAGGACACTAATGATTTTGCAGAGCAGAATGATATGGATGTGAACCTCGCTTACATGTTCAAGATGGTTCAGGAAGCAGAAGGTAAGCTGATATTTAATAGAGACAAACTCGCTGAGTATGGCTCTAAAGTTAAGGTATTCCCTGGAGTTGAGACCTGGTTTGAAAGAATCAGGGAATACGGAAGACAAAAGGGCGTTATTGTAGAGCATTATATTATCTCTTCAGGACTTAGAGAGATGATCGAGGGAACAGCTATGGCTGATTCCTTTACAAGGATATATGCTAATTCTTTTTCTATAATGAAAAGGGAATAGCTCAGTGGCCTGCTCTTGTAGTTAACTACACTAATAAGACCCAGTTCCTGTTCAGGATTGAAAAGGGAGTTCTTGATGTTAACGATCCTGGAGTTAATGAGTTCTATAATCCGGAAGATCTTCGTGTTCCTTTCAGGAATATGGTCTATATCGGAGACAGTGATACAGATATTCCTTGCATGAGACTTGTCAATTCTCTTGGCGGACATTCAATAGGTGTTTATAACCCTGAGACCAAGGACAAGACCAAGGTCTATAAGATGATCCGTGACAACAGGATCAAGTACTTTGCAGCTGCTGATTATAATGAGGATACAGAGATAGACCTTCTTGTTAAGGCTATCATAGACAGAACAGCTATTAATGAAAAGCTTGAAGCAGAGCATGTCAAGTCTGTAGAAGAGACCAAAGCCAATATGTGAATTTTGTAATTGTCAAAATGTATAGATTCCGGTTTTTCTGAAGAAGAACCGGAATTAATATTAAGGGAGAGCAGATTATGCTTAGAAGCCTTGCTATAGCTATTTCCATGTATTCCAGAATACCAATGCCCCAGTTCGAATGGAAAGAGAAGGATATGAAGTATGCTATATGCTTCTTTCCTGCTGTTGGGCTGATTATAGGCATTATAGAATTCCTGGTTTATAGGCTTTATAAAAGCTTTTATATAAGCGCTGAGCTTGGGACCTGCCTGTTTATAGCTGTTCCGCTGATCATTACAGGTGGTATACATGCTGATGGATTTATAGATACTTCAGATGCTTTCAGCTCTTATAAGTCAAAAGAAGAAAAGCTTACTATATTAAAAGACCCACATGTTGGAGCATTTGGAATCATCAGGTTTGCAACGATGCTGCTTTTATATTATGGCTTTACATATGAAGCGTTTTTAGCATGTACCAAGAGGCAGTTTGCATGTATTTTTATTTCATTTATCCTGGCAAGATCGCTTAGCGGACTTGCTGCTGTTACAATTCAGAATGCCAGAAAAGGTGGGACACTGCAGAGCTTTGTCAAGGATTCCAATAGGAATATGGCTGCAGGAATTCTGGTCTTTCAGGCAGTCGTTTTGCTTATTTTGATGCTTTTTATAAACTGGAAGACTGCGATTGGATTCGCAGTATGTTCTCTTTTATGTATATCTATTATATACATAAAGCTTTCAAGCAGCTTGGTGGCATTACCGGAGATCTGGAGGGCTGGTATTTGTGCATTCAGGAGTTTGCATATATGGTAACTGCACTGATAGTGTGGCATATTTCTATGATGTTTATATGAAAATATTTGTTTTGGTATATAGATTTTTTTGGAAAAAAGTGCATAGCTATTATTTCAGCTTTTTAGATACTCGAACTTCCCACTTGGTGATACTGCGCCGACCAAGTGGGAAGTTTGATTTAGATATTAAAAGTCTTGCTATGATACAAGATGATAATTACATATAGATGCATTCTATCTGATAAAAATGATTGTTCGTCAATTTTATGTTTGATTTAAGGTATTATGAGTTATAATAAAAGACAAGGTGTCTAAAGTCATAAAATAATATGCATTCACAATAAAAGGAGATTATAGTATGAAAAAGAAAAACGCTCAAAATCCGCAGCAGTTTCAGGCTGCACCACCCAAGAGGGGGATGAGACTATCAACGATAATTGATGTATTCATGTTCATCACAGGAATACTTCTTACAGTGATGTTCTTCCTTCCTGTTTATAAGGACACAGTAAGCTACAATAAAGATTTCTTCAAGCTTGATAACCTGCTTGGATTCTTCCCTGACAATGCAGCTTCTTATTTCGGTCTTGCAGGAAAATTCCTTGATGATCGTAATGTAGCTGTTACAGTCATGATCTTTGCATTCATGTTTGTAATGCCTATACTTCTTGCAGTACTTACATTCCCTAAGCTTAGAAAGCTTTCCGGACTTGCGATCATCCCGATCATCGTACTTGTAAGCGGACAGTTCTTCTTTGGCGCAGGATTTGTCATCGAGCAGAAGGCTCTTGAACTTGCACCTATCGGATTCTGCTACAGCGTACTTATATTCCAGCTTCCTGCGTTGTATATCATTTATATAATCCAGTCAATCATCGAAGCTGGCAGACTTAAAAAAGAATTAAAGAATGCTCCAAATATGGGCGCTCCTGCACCTGCATTTGGACAGCCTATGGGTGGACAGCAGTTCGGACCACAGGGTGGATTCCAGCCTATGAATGATCAGCAGTTTGGACCACAGGGTGGCTTTGGACAGCCTGCAAATGACCAGCAGTTTGGACCACAGGGTGGCTTTGGACAGCCTGCAAATGATCAGCAGTTTGGACCACAGGGCGGCTTTGGACAGCCGGTTAACGACCAGCAGTTTGCTCCACAGGGCGGATTTGCACAGCCTGCAAACGATCAGCAGTTTGGACCACAGAACGGATTTGCACAGCCTACAGCTGATCAGCAGTATGGAATGCCTCAGGAACAGTTCCAGCAGGCACCTGCATTTGAACAGCCACAGAACAATTCATTTGCAGAAGCTCCTGTAAATGAGATTCCTGCACCATCCTATTTTGAACAGGCACCTGTTAATGAGGCTTCTTCATTTGATAATGCTGCAGAAGCTGCTCAGAATGCTACTGAGAACTTTGAAGAAGTTAATGAGACAGCCGGTGCTGCATCAGAGGCTGTTGATAACGGATCTGATAATGCATTTGATAATTCATCCGAGAACGAAGCTGATAATTCTTTTGGTAATGTTTCTGATGATTCTTCAGAAAATGTAGCTGGAAGTACCACAGAGTTTGAATCACAGGCGCCTGTAGCTGAAACTTCCAATACAGCTCCTTCTTATGCAGAGCCAGCTCCTGAAGCTACTCCTGAACCGGCTCCTTTCACAGCACCTGCACAGGAAGCTCAGGAACCTGTTAAGATGCAGCCGGCATTTTGCCAGCACTGCGGTGCTAAACTTGAACAGGGCGCACTTTTCTGCATGCAGTGCGGCGCTCCGATCAAGGCATGATAGGGAGTGCAGATTTACGAATGGAAGATTAAGTTATTGTATAAAAACTAGTAATAAAGCCTTTCGCCAGGTCTTTCAACTTTGGCGGAAGGCTTTATATTTTTGTTTGTTATGAAAATAGTACTGCCGCAGTATATAGATGTATATTGCGGCATTTTTTTGCAAAAAAGCAAAAATCAATAAAAAGAAAGCAAGAAGATAGTAAAATTACTATTGAAATTTAGCTAAAATTAGTTAAAATCAAGTTAATAAAATATGATATGCTAATTTGAAAATTAGCTGAGCCTGTTTTAGGAATATTTAGATATCAGGTTGTTTGCATACAGACAAAGCATATTTACTCAGTACAGTTATTATTCAAAAAGGTATTTACTAAGTACAGTTATTATTCAAAAATGGAAGGGGCTTTTATGGACATCAAGTATTTAGAAAAAGACAGACTATTTGTTTTGGAAACCGATAATACAAGCTATGTTATGGCAGTATTGGGAGAGGAGGGGCTTCTTGGACATCTGTATTTTGGAGACAGGATAGAAGCAGGCGATGCTGCATATCTTATTGGATTTCCACAGAATCAGGATATTCCTACGCCTACTATGCGTGACAGAAGTTCTTTTCTGGATATATATCCATTTGAATATGCATCAAGTAATGTTGGAGATTACAGGAAGAGCGCTGTAGATATAACAGAGCATAACGGACACACATCACTTCTTCTGTGTTATGAGTCTCATCAGATATTTAAGGGCAAGAAGAAGCTTGAAGGCCTTCCTGCCACTTTTGGAACAAATGATGATTCCATGACTCTTGAAATAGTGCTTCGCGATAAGGTAGTGGGTCTTAAGGCAGTCCTTTCTTACAGCATCTTTGAAGGTCTTGATACTGTCATCAGATCTGTAAGGCTTGAGAATGATTCTGACAATGATTTGTTTATAGATAAAGTGATGTCCATGACTATGGATATGGATCAGGAGGATTATAAGCTTCTGACACTTCACGGATCCTGGGCTCGTGAGAGAATGATGGACTTTAGGGAGATAGGATATGGACAGACTTCTATAGAATCTTTTAGAGGTGAGTCTTCTCATCAGTTCCAGCCTTTTATGGCGCTTGTCCAAAATGGCGATTCTCAGGATACAGGTAAGGTATATGGATTTTCTTTGGTCTACTCTGGTAATTTTGAGGCAGGTGTATGCAAGGATCAGTTTGACAGTCTCAGACTTTATATGGGTATAGGTTCTAAGAACTTTAGATGGAAACTTGAAAGCGGCGCATCTTTCCAGGCTCCTGAAGTTGTACTTACATATTCATCAGAGGGTCTTGGCCATATGACCAGAACTCTTCATGATCTGTATAGGGCTCATCTTATCAGAAGTAAGTACAAAGATATGGAGCGTCCGATACTTATCAATAACTGGGAAGCTACATATTTTGACTTCGATTCGGACAAGCTCCTTGCAATTGCAAGGCAGGCCCATGAGAGCGGAATCGAGATGCTGGTCATGGATGATGGCTGGTTTGGCGAAAGAAATGATGACAACTCAAGCCTTGGTGACTGGTATGTCAATGAGAACAAATTAAAGGGCGGGCTTAAAAAGCTTGTGGATGATGTCAATGCTATAGGCATGAAGTTTGGAATCTGGATGGAGCCTGAGATGATATCACCAAAGTCAAAGCTCTTTGAAGCTCACCCGGACTGGGCTATTCAGATCCCGGGAAGAGAGCCTTGCAGAAGCCGTAACCAGTACGTTCTTGACCTTACAAGGAAAGAGGTTCGTGACTATATATATAGCAGGATCAAGGAAATCCTTGAAAGTGCTAATATAGAGTATCTTAAGTGGGATATGAACAGGCAGCTGTGTGATCTTGGATCATATGATCTTGCAAGCGATAAGCAGGGAGAGCTCAGTCACAGATATATGCTGGCTGTATATGAACTTCAGGAAAGACTTATAACAGATTTTCCTGACCTTCTCTTAGAGAACTGTTCAGGAGGCGGAGCAAGATTTGATGCAGGTATGCTCTACTACAGCCCTCAGATCTGGTGTTCTGACGATACAGATGCTATAGAGAGACTTAAGATTCAGGAAGGCACAAGTCTTATTTTCCCTCTTAGTACTATGGGAGCTCATGTATCAGACTGCCCTAATCATACAGTTGGAAGGACTACGCCTTTTAAGACAAGAGGAGATGTGGCCCTTGCAGGAACTTTCGGATATGAGCTTGATATCACAAGGATTCCTGAAAGTGACAGGCAGGATATCCCTCGTCAGGTTGAGACTTATCATAAGTATAATCATCTTGTAAGAGGCGGAGACTATTACAGACTTTCATCCTATCAGAGGAATCACGAGATGGATGCATATATGGTCGTAAGTAAGGATAAGAAAGAAGCGCTTGTAACTTATGTGCAAGTGATCGCAAGACCTAATCCTGCAAGACGTGTATTAAAGCTTAAAGGACTTCTTCCGGATGCTGTTTATGAGATTGAGGGAAGTGATATCAAGGTTAAAGGAGCCACATTGGAAAAAGCTGGAATCGTACTTCCAAAACTTCCCGGAGATCATCAGTCACAGCTTATACATCTAGTGGCTGTAGCTTAGGCTTATTCGTAGTTTAGTGATTGAATGCTAATCATATACTTGGTAAAAGCAGAGTTTGAATAAATACAATTATCAGGAGATTTGATCTATGTCTAAGAAAATAACAATGTCGGATATCGCCAAGGAACTTGGAATAAGTACTGTAACTGTATCCAAGGCTCTGTCAGGGCAAAAGGGCGTTGGAGAACAGATGCGTCAGAGAATCATAGAAATTGCCAATGAAAGAGGCTATCAAAAGTCAGTATCTATTGAAGCCAATGAAAGCTATAAGATAGGAGTTCTTATAGGTTCAAGATACGTTGGTAATATTGACTCTTTTTACGGGCATATGTATCAGATTTTCTCTGCCAAAGCGGCTAAGATAGGCTCTTTTACCATGCTGGAGATACTAAGCGATGATGATGAGAAGAACCTGGTATATCCCAAGATAATAGGTGATGGCAATGTCGATGCTGTAGTTATAATGGGGGCTCTTGGCGAAGAGTATCTTAATATGCTTGATGAAAAGCTTGGAACCCCCACCTTCTATATGGACTTTACTGATAGAAAACATAAAAAAGATTCTGTAATATCAGGCAGTTTCTATGGCTCGTATATTCTGACCAATTATCTTTTTGATAAAGGACATACCCAGATAGGATATGTAGGTACTGTCCTGTCGACGCCTTCTATAACAGACAGATATCTTGGATATGTCAGAGCTATGATGGAACATGGTATTGATATCAAAAAGGAATGGATCTTAAATGACAGAAGCATCAACAATGACAAGGTGGATATTGAGAACAATCTGGTGCTTCCTAAAGGTAAGCTCCCTACAGCTTTTGTATGTAACTGCGACTTAACTGCCAATGTGTTCATGCAATATCTTAAGGTTAAGGGATATAAGGTACCTGAAGATATATCTATTGTTGGTTATGATGACTTCCTCTTTGCAGACGTGTCATCCATAGGCATCACCACTTACAAGGTTGATATGGATGAGATGGTCAAGAGAACACTTAAGAGGATAACCCACGTACTTAGAGGTGAGAAGTACCGCGGCGGACTTAGTATCGTAGAGGGCTACCTTATAGAACGAGACAGTGTCAAAGACCTTAACAGAAGCAAGAAATGACCCCTTTACCTCCGCCCCTAGGGGTCATTTTAGCTAATTAGCTAAAAACTCAAAAAGCCACACAATTCCAAAAAGCTGTCAACTACGCCGATTGATGTAAACTAGAGCGATTTGCAATAGGAAATATATCCTAAAAGCAAGTCGCTCTTTTTGTTTATTAAGTAGAAGTTAATTAAAATATTAGCTAAAATATTGATTAATAAAAATAAAACTATAAAATATTAATTAGCTAAAAACTATATTGAATTTTTAAGGAGGACATTATGAAACAAAAAAGATTATTGGCACTTCTGACAGCTATGACTATGACGGCTTCTCTTATGGGATGTTCAGGTGCTTCTAATGAAGGCTCTGGAGCAGATGATACCACAGGCAGCACTGCAGCTGATACAACAGGCTCATCTACTGATACAGGTAGTGACGCTGTAACATCCGGTGATGGAAGCGGACTTTCTTACACTTCTTTAAATCTGGATGATTATACAGATCTTACAGCTTCCATTAAGTTCCTTCATCACAAGACAGACCGTCAGGAAGATGGAACTATGGATTCAATGATCGCTGCTTTTAATGAGAAGTTCCCTAACATAACAGTAACTACAGAAGCTGTTACAGACTATGCTGAGGATGCACTTCTTCGTCTTTCTACAGGTGACTGGGGCGATGTCATGTTTATCCCTGCAGTTGATAAGACAGATCTTTCTACATATTTTATGCCTCTTGATACACTTGATAACCTGTCACAGGAGCTTAACTTTGTAGATGCATGGGAGTTTGGTGGTAACTGCTATGGTATTCCATATATGGCCAATGCTCAGGGAGTTCTTTATAACAAGAGTGTATTCGAGGCGGCAGGTATTAGCGATCTTCCGACAACTCCTGATGAACTCATAGCTGATCTTCAGCTTATTAAGGACAATACAGATGCTATACCTCTTTATACTAACTATGCTGCAGGCTGGACTATGGGTGCCTGGGATGCATATGTTGGAATCGTATCAAACGGCGACAACACTTACATGAACCAGAAGCTCGTTCATACAGCTGAGCCATTTACAAATCCCGGAGACGGAACAGGCGCTTACAGCGTATACAAGATCCTGTATGATGCAGTAGAACAGGGACTTATCGAAGATGACTATACAACAACTGACTGGGAAGGCTGCAAAGGCATGCTCAACAGAGGTGAGATCGGTGTCATGGTACTTGGATCATGGGCATATGCTCAGATGCAGGAAGCAGGAGATAAGCCTGAAGATGTTGGATACATGCCATTCCCTATCACAGTTAATGGTACACAGTATGTAAGCGCAGGTGGCGACTACAACTATGGTATCAATGTTAACTCATCAGATGAGAACAAGCTTGCATCACTTGTATTTGTAAAGTGGATGGTTGAAGAGTCGAACTGGTGCTACAACGAAGGCGGCTACACAGTAGTTAAGGGAGGCGAGAATCCTGAGATGTATGCTGCATTTGATGGATGTGAAGTTCTTTCAGATCAGCCTGCACTTTCAGGTGAAGAGACATT
This sequence comes from Butyrivibrio fibrisolvens, assembly GCF_023206215.1. Lineage (NCBI taxonomy): Bacteria > Bacillati > Bacillota > Clostridia > Lachnospirales > Lachnospiraceae > Butyrivibrio > Butyrivibrio fibrisolvens. The sequence goes on along the minus strand of NZ_CP065800.1, from coordinate 3,998,231 downwards.
CCTTAATGATATGAATGCAGAGTCTGAGCTTTCTATCAATGCGGGCGGCAATGACAAGGTTCAGAGAATCGTAGAGGCAGCAGCTACAGGTTCAGAGAGCTTTGATGATATCATGGCTGACTGGAATCAGAAGTGGCAGGATGCTCAGGAAGAGCTTGAAATTGAAGTGCTCTATTAAATATATTGATCGTACTGAGCTGACCTTTGATCATTACGTCATATAAATATGTTACTTATATTCTCATAAAAAATATAAAACCCTTTTTATAAATCTTATTATTTTCCAGGCCGGGGGGTGATCTTCCCCCGGCTCTATCTTTCAGTGCAGGTGCGCACATATATCACTTTAGGTTTATAGAACAAGTCTGGATGGAGTTTAGATTATGAAAAAAAAGAGGACATTTAAACAATGGCTAAGTAGCAGAGACGGGCAGAAAGTTCTTGTAATGTTCGCATTTATGGTTGTTCCGCTGCTTCTTTTGTTTGTTTTTACATATCTGCCTTTTGGCAAGATGTTTAGTTTTAGTTTTTACAACATGAAATATGTCGGAGATAGGAAGTTTGTTGGTTTTAAGAACTATCTCAAAGTATTTGAAAGAGACGACTGCTTTGGAGCATTGAAGCTTAGTTTGTACTATATGCTGGGTTCTGTTGTTCAGCTGGTTCTTGCTTTATATCTTGCAACTATACTCAGCTTTAAGGTTAAGGGAGGCAATATTTTCAAGGGCTTTATGTTTTTTCCCTTCCTGATAAATGGTATTGCTATCGGCTTTATCTTCAAGTTTTTCTATACAAGGGGATTCGTATTCGATACAGTCCTTCAGTGGTGCGGTTTCAATCTTGATAACCTGCCTTACTGGCTCAAAGATCAGAGCATCAATAACTTCTCGCTGGTGGGAACATCCGTATGGAGATACTTTGGTCAGAATATGGTCCTGTTCATAGGTGCGATCATGTCTGTCGATGCAGAACTCTATGAAGCTGCAATGCTTGATGGAGCTAATAGATTCCAGCAGTTCAGGTATATCATCATGCCAAGTATCAAGACGATCATAACACTTAACGTGATTCTCTCCATCACAGGTTCACTTAGTGCCTTCGAGCCGCCTTTTGTTATCACAGACGGTGCCAATGGTACAGGAACATACTTTATCGTAATGCATCAGATCGCTCATACTCAGCAGAAGGTTGGTCTTGCATCTGCTATGGCTATCGTCCTTCTTATCATCATATTTATAGTGACGATCCTGCAGAAACTCTTCTTTAAATATGTATTCAGGAATGCAGAGGACGAGGATCCCAGGGCAGCAAGGAAAAGAGAAAAAGCCATCGCAAGAAGTATCAAAAGACATTCCGGTAATGTAAGTGCGGGAGGAAGATAAATGAACGTGATCTATAAACTGGGAAGAAATATCCTGACCTTTTTAAAATATCTATCGCTTGTATTCTTTTCATTTGCAGCGGTACTTCCTGTAGTATCCTGTTTCATCACAGCTTTTAAGACTGATCAGGAATACCAGACAACCAATGTAATGACTATGCCAGCTAACTGGTTTAACTTTGACAATTTCGTGCAGGCTTTTCAAAAAGCAAACATGGGCAGAGCATTTATAAACTCAACAATCATACTGATCTGCGTACTCTTTTTCTCAGTAATGATAGGAACTCAGCTTGCTTATGTCCTTAACAGGTTCAAGTTCTTTGGCAATACTATCATAAGAGCGCTGTTCTTGTTTGCATCCCAGCTTCCCGGAGTTGCTATGCAGATCGCCGTATACGAGATCATGTACAAGCTTGGATTCATCAATTCACTTGTCGGATACATCATCATGATGTGCGGTACAGATATCATATCGATATACATATACATCCAGTTTTTTGAGAATATCGACTATTCGCTTGATGAATCTGCGATCATAGACGGAGCCAATTACTTCACTATCTTCTATAAAGTGCTGTTCCCTCTGTTAAAGCCTGCTATAGTTACAAGTTGTATATTAAAAGGCGTAGGAACATACAATGAGTATTATTGCGCCAGCCTGTATCTTCAGGACAAGAACAGATACGCAACTGTCGCAACCTCCCTGTATACCTTCGTAGGACCTCTTGGAAGTAAATATAACCTTATATGCGCAGGCGTTATCATATCACTTCTTCCTGCACTTATAGTATTCATCCTGTGCCAGAAGCAGATATATTCCGGACTTACAGCGGGAGCGGTTAAGGGGTAAAAACCAGAATAAGTTTCAAAAAGTAAAATAACAAAATGGACTTAGATAATTAAAAAGCTAACTATGAAGGACTTAGAAAAAAGGTAACATAAAAAGGCAAAGATAAAGTCCCTAAAAAATAAAGTCCAATAAAAATAAAGAAGGAAATACGATGGTAGATAGAATAAGACAGCATCTGACACATGACATCATTCCTTTCTGGAAGAGCCTTAGAGATGATGAATACGGCGGATATTACGGATTTCTTGACTATGATCACAACCTGGACCGTAAAGCTGTGAAAGGATGCATATTAAACAGTAGGATCTTATGGTTTTTCTCAAGTGCATATACTCTTTTAAAGGATGAATCACTTCTTGATGAGGCTCGTCATGCTTATGAATTCATGACAGAGCATTGCATAGACAAGACCTATGGCGGGATCTACTGGTCCATGACCTATGAAGGGGATGTGTTTGATGCTACCAAGCATACATACAATCAGGCTTTTGCCATATATGCGCTGTCAGCATATTTTGAAGCATCCAGAGACGTAAGAGCTCTAGACCTTGCTGAGGAACTTTTTAACTTAATTGAGACTAAATGTAAGGATAAAATTGGTTATAAAGAAGCATCCAATGAGAAGTTTATTGAAGCTAAAAATGATAAACTATCTGAAAACGGAGTTATGGCTGACAGGACTATGAACACACTTCTTCATGTTCTGGAAGCATACACAGAGCTTTACAGAGTTGGAAGAGATATTAAGGTAAAAAAGTGTCTTGAGGACATCCTAAGCTTATGGGCTGATAAGATTTATAATCCAGAGCTAAAAAGGCAGGAAGTTTTCTTCGATAATAATTACAGGTCACTAATAGATCTGCATAGCTATGGACATGATATCGAAACCTCATGGCTTATAGACAGGGCAGTGGAAGTTATTGATGAAGACCACAAGCTTTGTGACAGGATACAGCCTATAACCAAGGCCCTCTGCGATAAGATCTATGAAGTAGCTTTTGACGGACATTCTCTTGCCTATGAGAATGACAGAGGCAAGGTCAATACAGGAAGAGTCTGGTGGGTTCAGGCTGAGACTGTAGTAGGCTTTATAAATGCTTATCAGAAGTCAGGAGAGCTTGATACTAAATATCTTGACGCGGCTAAAAACTGCCTTGATTTTATATTCGATCACGTCGTTGATAGAAGGACTGACTTTGTAACAGGTAGCCTGGATGCAGATGATAAACTGTCAGGCAAGGCTCATAACGGCGGAGATAGTGAGATATCCTCAATAATAAAAGGCACAGAGTGGTACTACGAGGTTACGCAGGATGGCGATCCTGTTAAGAATCTTCCAATAGTAGAGCCTTGGAAGTGCCCCTATCACAACGGCAGGATGTGCATCGAGATTATAAGAAGGATGCAATAGATGCAAAAGGCAGATAAGCAAATATAGACGGTTGTAATAGCTGCCAAAAGTTGGATCAGTGAATAAAGACGGATCTTCGACAGACAATGTCTTTGAAAAGTTAGATCTTTCAAAAGAAAAGATCAGAAAAGGATATCCGCGCTGCCGGATTCAAATACATTCAAGGAGAAAGTTATGATACACGAAAAATATTATGAACTTCTCAAAGAGCAGGAAGAACTGATTAATAGACCTAATAAAAAGAGTTCTTTTTATAACGGGATCTATGACAGATATGAATATCCTGTTCTTACAAGAGAACATGCACCTATCTTCTGGAGATATGACTTAAACAAAGAGACCAATCCATATTTTATGGAAAGACTTGGTATTAACGCAGTCATGAACTCAGGTGCCATATATCTTAACGGCAAGTACTACCTTGTAGCAAGAGTAGAAGGTGCTGACAGAAAGTCTTTTTTTGCAGTAGCAGAGAGTGATAAGGGAACAGAGGGCTTTAAGTTCTGGGATTATCCGGTAGTCCTTCCTGATACTGTGGCAGATGAGACCAATGTATATGATATGAGACTTACCCAGCACGAAGACGGCTATATCTACGGAGTATTCTGCTCTGAGTCCAAGGATACTACAAGTAGCGATCTCTCTGCAGCTGTAGCTCAGGCAGGAATAGTCAGAACCAAGGATCTAAAGACCTGGGAGAGACTTCCTAACCTTGTGACAAAGCGCTCACCTCAGCAGAGGAACGTGGTCCTTCATCCAGAATTTGTAGAGGGCAAGTATGCATTCTATACAAGACCTATGGACGACTTCATAGAAACAGGATCAGGAAGCGGTATAGGATTTGGACTGTGCGAGGATATAGAACATCCTGTTATCGATGAAGAGAAGATGACCAGCATCAGAAGATATCATCAGATAACTGAAGCTAAAAACGGAGCAGGTGCTGTGCCTATTAAGACAGATAGGGGCTGGATCCACATAGCACACGGCGTAAGGAATACGGCAGCAGGTCTTAGATATGTCATCTACGCATTTGCAACAGATCTTCATGACCCGTCCAAAGTCATCGCTGAGCCGTCTGGCCTTCTCATAGGACCAAGACAGGGAGAGAGAGTCGGAGATGTCAGCAATGTAGTATTCACTAATGGCGCTATTGTTAATGAGAAAAATGAAGTATATATCTACTACGCTTCATCTGATACAAGACTTCACGTTGCTACAACTACAATTGATAAGCTTATCGACTATGTATTCAATACGCCTCAGGATCCGGGCAGAAGCCCTGACTGTGTGAAGCAAAGATGCGGACTTATAAGCGAGAATTTAAAGCTACTTGGTAAGGAATGAATGGAACAGTGAATATCTATACAAAAGAAAATATAGATTAGAGATATAGATTGTATATAGAGATCATATACAAATCAAATATATAGATTATATATAAATCAGATATATAGATCATAAATATATATTATATATTCTAAGTATAGATAATAAATTTATATCGATAATATAGATAGAAATACAAAGATGATATACGAGTAAAAAAGGAGACAGATACCATGTCAAAATATAAAATGATCAGTGAACCATTAAAAAACATCCCATGGCAGGAAGGACCTGAAAAGTTCGACGGTGCACCTGTTTGGAGATACAAAGAGAACCCTATTATAAATAGGAACCCTATTCCGGGTGTTGCACGTATTTTTAACAGTGCTGTTATGCCTTATGAAGGCAAGTTCATTGGAGTATTCAGAGGAGAGCAGACCAACGGTATCCCTTATATATACCTTGGACATAGCGAAGATGCAATTCACTGGGATTTTGAAACCAATAAGATCCCATTCGTAGACAAGGATGGCAATCCTTTCATGCCAAGATATGCTTATGATCCAAGACTTGTTAAGGTTGAGGATACCTACTATATCATCTGGTGCCAGGATTTCTACGGCGCATCTATCGGCATGGCTAAAACCAAGGATTTCAAGACTTTCGAAAGACTTGAAAACCCATTCATTCCTTTTAACAGAAATGCAGTTCTTTTCCCAAGGAAAATAAATGGAAAGTTCATGCTGCTCTCAAGACCATCTGACAGCGGACATACACCATTTGGCGATATCTTCCTGTCAGAGAGCCCTGACATGGAATACTGGGGACACCACAGACATGTTATGGAGAGATCTCCTGAGTGGTGGGAATCAGTTAAGATCGGCGGAGGCGCAGCTCCTATCGAGACTTCAGAAGGCTGGCTTATGTTCTATCACGGCGTTAGCAGCACCTGCAACGGTTTCGTATATTCTATCGGCGCAGCAATCCTTGATATCGACAACCCTTCTAAAGTTAAGTACCGCTGTGAGACATTCATCTTAACTCCTGAAGAGTGGTATGAGGAGAGAGGCTTTGTTCCTAACGTATGCTTCCCTTGTGCTACACTTCATGACAGCGAGACAGGCAGGATCGCTATCTACTACGGCGCTGCAGACAGCTACGTAGCACTTGCGTTTACTAGACTTGACGATATCATTGATTATGTCAAAGAGCATTCTGTAGTTCGTGAAAGCGACACAGAGCTTGGAATAAGATAAGGCTTAAGTCAAAAGAGTCTTTTGATGCCATACGATGATTGGATTGTTACGTTTTTTGAAAATCGCACAATTCTTACGTCATCAGATTATAATCTTAGATTGAGATAAGGATGATCCAATGATTACATTTGATAAAGAAAATGCCATAGCAGATCATGGCGATACCAAAAGAATGCGCAGGCTTTTTGAAAAGCTTGAAGAAGGCAGGAATGTAACAATATGCTTCCTTGGGGGATCCATAACTCAGGGAAGCCTTTCATCAAAACCTACTACCTGCTATGCCTATAAAGTATACGAATGGTTCAAGGGGAGGTTCCCTAAAGCTGACATAGAGTATGTAAATGCAGGAGTAGGCGGTACTACTTCAGTATTTGGCGCAGCAAGAGCTGACAGAGATGTACTCTCATATGATCCTGATCTTGTAGTTGTAGAGTTCTCTGTCAATGACGAGTGCAATGAATATTTCATGGAAAGCTATGAAGGCCTTATAAGAAAGCTTTTATATAGTAAGAGCGAACCCGCTGTTATATGCCTTTACAATTTTTTCTATGAAAATGGTAAAACAGCTCAAAGGCTTCATTCCAAAGTAGCAAGGCACTATCGTCTCCCTGCGGCATCAATGCAGGGTGCTATCTATCAGGATATATTAAGCGGCAAGATAGAAGATATAGCGTTATTATCTCCTGACGGACTTCATCCCAATGATGAAGGACATGATCTTGTAAGCCGCGTTGTTATAAACCTCGTGCAGAGTATATACGAAGAATACAGTGAGAGTAGCTATAATGCAGGCATGGTATCAGATGATGGTGAATCTGGTAATGAAAGTGCTGATAACAACGTAACCGGGACTTGCTATGCTCCTTCGCCGCTTACCGCAAACTCTTTTGAATCAGCCAGAAGGCTTGATAACAGAGACTACGAACCTGTCCTTCAGGGCTTTGATACTGATACAACGCCTCAAACCTGCGTTGCTGACTGCTTCAAGAACGGATGGCTGGGGAAGTCTAAGGGTGATAAGATCATCTTCGATCTAAGCGGCGAGTACGAGTGTACAGGTATAGCAGTTCAGTATGCTAAGACTATGAAGCGTCCTGCACCTGTTGTAGAAGTAAGAGTAGACGATGAGAGCTATGTGATTGACAGCGCTTTTGACGAGACCTGGGGAGATCTTCTTGATATCAGACAGCTCTTTGTACATAGAGATAAGAAGCCCAGGAAGTTTGAAATCGAAGTAATAGATGATAAAAATGGAAAAGCTGTTCCATTTAACCTGGTTTCGATTATAATAACTATGCAGTGATTTTGATTATTTGTAAGTACAAGGATGGTTTTAAATGTTTAGAGATGATTTTGTCTGGGGAGTTGCAGCAAGTGCATATCAGACCGAAGGTAGAGATGTAAACGACGGCGCAGGTGTCAGTATCTGGGATACTTTTGTCAGGAAAGGAAAGATCGCTGACGGATCCAATGCAGATGTTGCCTGCGATATGATACACAGATACAAAGAAGACTTCGCTATCATGAAGACTATGGGAGTTAAGGCTTATAGATTCTCTATAAGCTGGAGCAGGCTCATACCTGATGGCATCGGAGAAGTGAATGAGGCAGCAGTCTCTTTCTACAGGGATATGCTCATTACTATGAGAGAAAATGGCATAAAGCCTTTTATCACACTATTTCATTGGGAGTACCCACAGGCTCTTGAAGATAAGGGCGGCTGGGTGAATCCTGAAAGTCCAAAATGGTTTGAAAGATATGCTCAGGTAGTTGGAGATAACTTCGCAGATCTATGCGACGACTTTATAACATTCAATGAGCCTCAGTGTACGATCAACCTTGGATATGTAAGAGGATATCATGCTCCTGGCAAGGAACTTCCTCTTAAGGATACACTATTTGCAGCTCATAACCTTCTTAAGGCTCACGGCCTTGCTGTTAAGGTATTAAGACAGAAGGCTCCAAATGCCCGCATAGGATATGCTCCTACCTGCGGCGTAGCCTATCCTGCAAGTGATGCTCCTAAAGATATCGAGGCTGCTAAGAGAAGGTACTTTGGATTCGATGAAGATCTTGCTAACTGGGGCTGGAATGTATCATGGTTCCTGGATCCCGTGATCCTTGGAAGATATCCTCAGGAAGGCATAGATCTGTTCAAAGATGACCTCTTCGAGATAACCAAGGAAGACATGGAGCTTATATCTCAGCCCATAGACTTCATAGGCCAGAATATCTACAATGGATATCCTATCAAGGCCGGAGATAAGGGCGAGATAGTATATGAAAAAAGAGATAGAGGCTATAACCAGACAGCAATGGGATGGCCTATAACTCCTTCTTGCCTGTACTGGGGACCTAAGTTCCTCTATGAGAGATATCACAAGGACATCCTCATCACAGAAAATGGCATGGCATGCTGCGATTATCCAGCTCCTGACGGTGCTATTCATGACGGCGAGAGGATAGCTTTTCTTGATAAATATATCAGTAACCTTCAGAAGGCAGCAGATGAGGGAGCTTCCATCATGGGATATTTCCACTGGAGCTACTGTGACAATTTCGAATGGACTGACGGATACACTAAGAGATTTGGACTTGTATATGTGGACTATCCAAGCCTTAAGCGTACTATCAAGGATTCAGGCTTCTGGTTCAAAGAAGTAATGGAGACTAATGGTAAGAACCTGTCTATTAATAACAGCTGTAAGGAGCCTCTTTTCTTAGAGCCGCACTTCACTCACAATATCTGGGGCGGAACTAAGCTAAGAGATGTGTTCGGATATAACATAGAAGGCGACGATATAGGCGAGTGCTGGGGCATAGCAGCTCATCCTAACGGAAAATCTGTTGTTAAGAGCGGAACATTTAGAGGTGTAAGTCTGGATGATCTGTATAGAGATCATAGTGAGCTTTTTGGTACAAAGCATGATAAGTTCCCGCTTCTTACCAAGATAATCGATGCCAAGTCAGATCTTAGCATACAGGTACATCCTGATGATGAGTATGCAGATGCCAATGAAAACGGCTCTCTTGGTAAGACTGAATGCTGGTACGTCCTTGACTGCGATGAGGATGCAAGCCTTGTAGTAGGACACAATGCAGCTACAAGACAGGAACTTGCTGATATGATGGATCAGGGCAGATGGAGCGAACTTATAAGAGAAGTTAAAATAAGTAAAGGCGACTTCATCCAGATAGATCCAGGTACAGTACATGCTATAAAGGGCGGAGTAGTAGTCCTTGAAACCCAGCAAAACAGCGATATAACCTACAGACTCTATGACTATGACAGAATCTGGAACGGATCTAAACGCGAGCTTCATGTTGATAAATGTAAGGATGTTATAACAGTCCCTGCCAAGGACCTTTCAGATGCCATAATACATGATACTGACAAGGAGCAGGGCATAAGGCTCCTAAACAGCTGCAAATATTATGAAGTTTCAAGAGTTAATGTAACTTCTAAGCTTGATATTGAAGTAAGCGACAAGTACCTTCTCTTCTCAGTAATAGAAGGCACAGGCCTTCTTGGAAGTCATCCTCTTAAAAAGGGCGATCACTTCATCCTTCCTGTAGGATTTGGAACTGCAAGATTTGCAGGTGATATGAAAATGATCATGTCTTGCGAAGCATAAAATAATAGACTATTATCTGTGACAATCATACTCCCGATCAAGATCAGGTGTCTAAATGACAGCAAACTGATTTTGATCGGGAGTTTTTATGCCTATGGCGCTTATAAATCAGGATATATGAGAATTTTGTTTTGACAAAAATATTTTAAGGAGTTAAGATAACAGTGTTATGTACATAACACTGTTATCTATTTTTAGGGAGGCCTACATGTCTACAAAAGAAAAGGAAGAAACCAGAGCCAAGATCATGGCTGCAGCAAAAGAAGAGTTTTCAGAATATGGTTTTGAGAAAGCATCTTTAAGAAGAATATGCTCAAAAGCCGGATGTACTACGGGCGCAATTTATTTTTTCTTCAAAGATAAAGATGAACTTTTTTGCGAAATAGTAAATCATGTGCTGATTCCGGTACAAACTGCCGTTGCAGAACATATTTTGGAGGACAAAGAAAATAGTAGCCATATCTTGGTAGAGTCTGATTTTGAACATGAAATTGCCTTGGCAGATAAGCTTGTAGATATCTTATATTCTCACCGCGAAGAAGCAATGATACTGCTTACCAAATCTGCAGGCTCATCTTTGGAGAAGGCCCCGGATATGATCATTGCAGAACTTGAAAAAGAATATGGTGAGCTGGCAACAGTCTATGCAAGGCAAGAAGGCAAAAAGGTAGATGAATACATGGTACATTGGCTGTCACATCTACATGTGGAAGCCTATATACATCTTGTTACTCATGAGGAGGACGTTAAGGCTGCCAAGAAAAGAACCCGCAAGATCATGCTCTTTTTAGTCAGAGGGTGGCTGGACTGTATACTGATGTAATTACCGGAAGTGAAGGAGAAAGGAAGTGAATAAAGTAGTGAATAAAGTGTCTTTAAGAAATGTGTCAAAGATTTACAACGTGGGTGAGAAGGAGTATCGAGCTCTTGATCATGTTGATCTGGATATAGAAGAGGGCAAGCTTGTAGTAATACTTGGTCCTTCAGGTGCTGGTAAATCCACACTTCTTAACCTGATAGGCGGTATGGATACACCTTCTGAGGGGGAAGTAATCGTTAATGGTGAGAATATAACAGGGTATTCCGAGAACAAGCTAAGCGATTTTAGAGCTAAGTCTGTTGGATTTATATTCCAGTTCTATAACATTCTTCCATCTCTTACCGTAAAAGAGAACGTTGAGCTTATCAATGAAATTGTTAAAGATCATCTGGATGCTGCTGAAGCTCTTGAGGATGTGGGCTTATCAGAGCATATGTACAAGTTCCCCAATCAGCTTTCAGGCGGTGAACAGCAGCGCGTATCTATTGCAAGGGCTATAGCCAAGAATCCTGCGCTCCTTCTATGCGATGAGCCAACAGGAGCCCTTGATTCTCAAACAGGTGTGATGATCCTTAAGATATTAAAGAAGCAGACTACCAAAGAAAGAGGCAATAACACAGTTATTATCGTTACGCATAATGCTCTTATTGCTGATATCGCTGACGTTGTTATACGTGTCAAGAATGGCAGGATAAAGAGTGTTGAGAAGAACTTAAACCCGGCAAACATAGATGAGGTTCAATGGTAATATGCTTAGGAAAAAAATATTCAGAGATATAAAAAGAAACTTTGGACAGTTTTTTACTATTTTTGCCATGGTATTTTTGGCGATCATGGCTTTTTCAGGAATAAGTGCTTTTTCAGATGGACTTAAATACTCATCAGTTGAGTTCTATGAGAAGAATAATCTTGAAGATCTATGGCTTTATAGCGAGAATTTTACCACTGATGATATAGATACAATAAAAGCTTTAGATAATGTAACTGACGTAGAAAGATATCTGACTATGCCAGGCTCAGTAGATATTAACAGTAAGGAAGGCTCTGAACCTTTGAATATTCAGATGGAGCTTAATTTCCTGGATGGCGAAGATGATGTTAAGAATATATCATCGATGTATCTTAGAGATGGTGAAGAATATAGCCCTGACAAAGATGGCGTTTGGATAGGATACTATTTTGCCAAAGCAAGGGGGATTAAAGTTGGTGATGAACTTACATTTTATGTTGAAGGTTATGAATTTACTGAGACAGTAAGAGGAATCGTATCATCTCCTGATCACGTATATACAGTATCTGATTCCTCTGTTATATTCCAGAATGCCGCAGACTTTGGATGGGCATATCTGTCAATAAATGAGTTCCCTAAAGAATACCTCTATGATGAGATTCTAAAAGAAGATGATGTTGCAGAAATGCTTGATAGCGCAGCTGACATTCAGGAGGCTGTAGATGCATATACATCAATGGGAGCTGATATAGATTTTGTCAAAGGTGAGCTTGATATAGATGAGGATGTGGATCTTGAGACAGCTTTGGACAAAGCTGAACTTATTAATTCCGGGAAGGCTTCTGTATCAGATAAAGAGGCATTCATTAAAGCTTTAGATCCTGATTTTAAATTGGAAGACTGCTATGTTTATCCAAATGCTATAGTTGATGTTACAGGCACCGCGCCAAATCCATATATTGATTCTAAAGAATTAATACAATTCGAAGATAAACTTAAATCTGTAAAAAATGAAATCTATGAACTTGATGATACTTCTATAAGTGCAATTACTGATAGAGACGTGTGGGGATCTTATGCGTCATTAAAGGCTGAGTCAGAAGAGGGTGATACATATTCCGGTATGTTCTCATTCTTGTTTGTATTTATCGCCGGGCTTTCTGTAGTGACAACAATGAGCAGATTTGTTAAGAAGCAAAGAGTACAAATAGGAACCTTAAAGGCACTGGGATTTAGAAACGGGAGAGTTACAATCCATTATATCGCGTATGGCTTTTGGGTAAGCCTTATGGCGGCTGTTTTGGGACTTGTAATAGGAGGCCCTGTACTAGGTCAGCCATTTCTGAATATGGAACTGTCTATGTTTGACCTGCCCGGTGCTCACAGATGTATTCTTAGTAAGAACTATATTATCGCTATAATGATCGTGGCAGCTATTACGATAATAACTTACCTGTCCATAAAGAGTATCTTGAAAGAATCTGCTGCGCAAACTCTCAGACTTGAAGTCCCACATATTAAAATAAAAGCCAAAGAAGGCGGCAAAGGATTAAGCACAAGACTTCCATTTTCTGTAAAGTGGAACTTAAGAGATATCCTTAGAAGCAGATCCCGCAGCATTATGGCTATAGTTGGCGTTATGGGTTCAACTTTACTTATAGTAATGGCATTTGGTATGCAGGATTCTCTCAATCATTATCTTGAATGGGAGTTTGATAATATACAGGCTTATAACTATAAACTCACGCTCTCAGAGAATGTTTCTGATGATAGACTAGGAGAACTGTTTGATGCATATGGAGATGCAAGTAGCCAGACAGTTGCAATTGAGTATAAAGATACTGATGGCAATATCATTACATCAGCAATAACTGTCAATGATTCTGATGGCTATCTCAGAGTATCCGGCCATGATACATCAACTTATGATATTAATGATGGAATCTCGGATAATACTAAAGGCGATATTAATGAAGAAGGAGCCTTATATGCCACAGAAAAGCTCCTTAAAGAAAACAATCTGTCATTAGGAGATACTCTGACTTGGAGGATCATGGGAGAGGATGACTGGTATGAAACCAAGATCGTATCCGCATACAGAGATCCTCAAAACCAGCAGTTCTCTATGACAAGAGCTGCATTTGAAGGTCTTGGTGAGACTTACGTCTGCGATACGATCTACACAGATGATGACCTTAGTGATATCACGGATTCTGACATAGACGGAGTATCTACGATCACCTCTATTGAGTCTATGAAAGAGCAGATGAATTCTATGTTAGAAATGATAAGCAGTATGATAGTTCTACTTATAGCCATATCAGCGATTCTTGGCTTTATCATAATCTACAACATGGGAATCCTTGCTCTAAGCGAGAAGATGTACCAGTTTGCAACACTTAAAGTGCTGGGATTTAAATTCCGCAAGCTTGCACTTATATATACCCAGCAGAATCTCTGGCTTACGATAATAGGTATCATACTAGGGCTCCCCCTAGGCTATGAATTTACTGATTTTATGTTCAAATATGCCATTGGTGATAATTACGATTTCTTCGCCAATATAGACCTGTCAGCTTATCTGATCGCTATAATAGGTACCCTTATGATCATGCTTGTAACAAGCATAGTATTGTCACGCAGCCTTAAGAAGGTAGATATGGTTGCAAGCCTTAAGGCTAATGAGTGATAAAATGTGATTCTTGTTGATTGTAATAATCATAATAAAAGGAGCCTTTCTGAGGCTCCTTTTATGTATAAGTCAAATTTTTGAAGAAGAATTTCACATATATAAACCAAGATATCTTTCGTGTGGCCAAATAGATCGCGCTTTTATTGAAAAAAGATTTATTAAAGGTACGTAAGGTTCTATGAAGGGAGGCCTGTTAATTACTGTCTCCTATCGATTCAGCTGTAATTCCTTTTTCTTTAAGCAATGCTAGAAGACGGGCATTTTCTTCAGCAAGGGTATTGTTTTCTTTTGCAAGATTATAGATTTCTTTAGTAAGATCTTCATTTTCTTTGGTGAGTTTTTCTAAACACTCTTTCTGATACTTCTCATGAGCAATGTTATCTTCTCTGACTCTGCATTGTTCCCTTATGGCATAATCAGAGTTTGACAAAAATATAGTTTCTGCTGTGGAATTCATGGATGGATTTTCTTTAGTTATCATCTTGATTTCCTCCCAGGTAGTTGCTTTGAAAAGTTTGGCCCAAGTGTCAACTTTTTGCTTCTTATCTTCAAGTCTAGCCATGTCTGTGTGATTTAATTCTATCACAAAGAGATTAAATTTGGCAGTGTACAGATAATTGTCAGCAGCATTTCGAAGCTGGTATCTAGCAAAGAATTCCGGGTGATCTTCGAAAACTCTCACAATCCTAAAACATTCTATCTAGTTTGTAAAAATGACTTGCACTTTTTGTGACAATCGTGTATAGTTTAGGTGCTGTACAACTGGCGGAATAAAATGGCGCAAAAGCCATGGGGAGTACGGCCTAAGTTTGAATTATGTCGACCGCCTGGGCAACCTGTATTTGGGATGCTCAGGCGGTTTTTCTATATTGTAATTCCGTTGTGATGCATTCAGTTAACCTAAGAAGAGTGATGATATTCGCTCACACGGCTTGTACTGCGAGCTATGCAGGCTGTGCTTCTAACTTTTTCACTCGCAAAGAGAGGACTATCATGACAGATTTACAGAAAGAACTTTCAGGCAATTCTTATCCGGGACGTGGTATTGTTATTGGCACAAGTGCTGATGGCAAGTATGCTGTATGCGCATATTTCATCATGGGCAGAAGTGTTAACAGCCGTAACCGCGTATTCGTAACAGACGGAACAGGAATCCGCACACAGGCATTCGATCCTTCCAAGATGGAAGATCCAAGCCTTATCATCTATGCACCTGTAAGAACATACGGTTTTTACACAATCGTAACTAACGGTGATCAGACAGATACTATCTATGATGGCCTTTCAACAGGCAAGACTTTTGAAGAGTCACTCAGAAGCCGTGAGTTTGAGCCTGATGCTCCAAACTACACACCTCGTATATCAGGCCTTATGCATGTGATCACAGGTAAGTATGACTATGCTCTTTCTATTCTTAAGAGCGATCACGGCGATCCATCCAATTGCCAGAGATTCACATATTCTTATGAAAATCCTAAGGCTGGCGAAGGTTATTTTATCCACACATACATGGGTGATGGCAACCCGCTTCCAAGCTATGAGGGAGAGCCTACACTTGTAAACATCGAGGGCGATATCGACACATTCACAGAGAATGTATGGAATGCTCTTAATGAAGATAACAAGGTATCTCTTTTCACAAGATTCATCAATATCGCAACAGGCGAGTATGAGACAAGGATCGTTAACAAGAATAAAGACTGATAATAGTAAAAAAATATTTTTGGAAATGCATTTCATTTATGTGACGTAAGGGTCAAAAGAAGCTTTTAAGACTATGTCTTTTCTATTGTTATATTTGAATAAGTAACATTGAATGATAATGCGTATGAGAGAATGGGAGAATTAATATGAACGAATTACAGTTAAAATATGGTTGCAACCCTAATCAGAAGCCTTCCAGAGTATACATGGAGGATGGAAGTGATCTTCCTATCGAAGTTCTTAACGGCAAGCCCGGATATATCAACCTCCTTGATGCATTTAACGGCTGGCAGCTGGTTTCTGAGCTTAAGAAGGCTACAGGACTTCCTGCAGCAACATCTTTTAAGCATGTATCACCTGCAGGAGCAGCAGTAGGACTTCCTCTTACAGATATTGAGAAGAAGATCTACTGGGTAGAGGATATGGGAGAGCTTACACCTATAGCATCTGCATATGCAAGAGCCAGAGGCGCTGACAGAATGTCTTCATTTGGAGATTTCATCTCACTTTCTGACAAGTGCGACCTTGCAACAGCAAAGCTTATCAAGAGAGAAGTATCTGACGGTGTCATCGCTCCTGACTACGATGATGACGCTCTTGAAATTCTTAAAGCTAAGAAGAACGGTAACTACGCAGTTATCAAGATAGATCCAAACTATGTACCTGCACAGCTTGAGAAGAAGCAGGTATTTGGAGTAACATTCGAGCAGGGACACAACTTCATCGAGATCGGTGACGATATGCTCTCTAACATAGTTACTGAAAACAAGGAGCTTCCTGAGCAGGCTAGGATCGATCTTATCATCTCTCTTATCACACTTAAATATACACAGTCTAACTCTGTATGCTATGTTAAGGGCGGCCAGGCAATCGGTATCGGAGCTGGTCAGCAGTCACGTATCCATTGCACAAGACTTGCAGGTAATAAGGCTGATAACTGGTTCCTTCGTCAGTGTCCTAAGGTTCTTGAGCTTCCTTTCCTTGATTCTATCAGAAGAGCAGATAGAGACAATGCTATAGACCTTTACATCGGTGAGGACTATATGGACGTACTTGCAGAAGGCAAGTGGCAGAACATCTTCAAGACCAAGCCTGAAGTATTCACAGCTGAGGAAAAGAGAGCATGGCTTTCCAAAAACACAGATGTAGCTCTTGGCTCAGACGCTTTCTTCCCATTTGGTGACAACATCGAGCGTGCCTTTAGAAGCGGTGTTAAGTATGTAGCTCAGCCTGGCGGATCTGTACGTGATGACAACGTTATCGAAGCTGCTAACAGCCACGATATGGTTATGGCATTTACAGGAATGAGATTCTTCCATCACTAATTGGAAGTTTTGGGAAAAGAAATATAGATTTTTGGAAAAGGATCGGTATGTATTTCCGGTCCTTTTTTGTATACAATAGTAGATGTTGACTACATCTAAATCCAATAAGGAATCAAAAAACAGTAAATAAGTATTTATAGTAAGAAGCCAAAAGGTACTAAGGAGGACTAATTATGCCATTCATTTCAACTAAAACTAACGTAACAATATCTAAAGAAAAAGAAACTCAGCTCAAGGAACGCCTCGGTCAGGCAATATCAATCATCCCTGGAAAGAGCGAGAGTTGGCTTATGCTGGCGATTGAGGGAGATATTCCTATGTATTTCAGAGGTGATGGATCTGAGCCTACAGCATTCATTGAAGTTAAGATATACGGAAGCGCATCATCTGATGTTTATGACAAGATGACTCAGGAACTTACAGGGATATATGGAGACGTTCTTGGCGTAGCTCCAGACCACATGTATATCAGATACTTCGGATCAGATGATTGGGGATGGAATGGTAATAATTTCTGATTCGCAAAAATGGAAAATATTTAAATTTGCGAAATGAAAATTATGAGTCAGTCACACTTAATTGGCTTTAAAGGCTCATAAAATAGGAGATTTCAAGATATGGTTAAACAGATAGTTAAGGATCCTTTTTTCTTACAAAAGAAATCTGAAAAAGCTACAGAAGCGGACAAGCAGGTAATAGAGGATCTTCTTGATACATTAAGAGCCAATCAGGACAGATGCGTTGGTATGGCGGCGAACATGATCGGCGCCTGTAAAACGATTATAGTGGTAGCTATGGGGCCATTCCATGTTGCTATGGTCAATCCCGTAATTACTAAGAAAAGCGGAGCGTATCAGACCCAGGAGAGTTGCCTGTCACTAGAAGGTGTAAGGCCATGCACCAGATATAAAGAGATCGAGGTAGATTATCTTGATAAGGACTTTAAGCCGCAGCACGGAAAATATAAAGATTTTACTGCACAGATAATCCAGCATGAGATTGATCATTTTTCGGGAATTCTTATTTGATTTACGTAAAGGACAAAAGTTACATCAAATAGAAGATGCTCGAGATTGAATAATATTATACGCTGCACATATATACTAAATGAAACGAGATAATAAAAATGGAATACATAGACATCTTTACAAGGGACGGACAATACACAGGAGTAACAAGACCCAAGCATGATCCTAAAAAGCGCGGGGAATATTACAGACATGTACTCGTGATCATGAAGACAACAGACAGCCCTGCGCCGGGAGAAGGCGAGGGGCTGTATATTGTTCAGCAAAGATCTCTCAAAGCCAGATTCTATCCCGGTATGTGGGATATGACAGGAGGCGCTGTGATGGCAGGAGAGCTGCAAGAGGCAGCAGCCATCAGAGAAGTCAAAGAGGAACTTGATATAACTATTTCTCCTGAAGAGCTGAAACTTGGTTTTGAGAGGATCGTTGATTGGGACGATGGCACAGGACTTCTTTTGTCTGTATTTATGTGCAGAGTAGATGTTCCTGAGAACGGCTTTAAGTTTGATCCCCATGAAGTCAACGATGTGAAAGTTATGCCATTCCATGAATTTCTCTATCATGTGTCGGATCACAACGACGAGGACTTCTGTAATGGCCTTAAAGAGATCGAGAAAAAGCTATGACTATGCTGAGCGGATCATTCCGACCATGCTCATAGGGTCAAGAATCACATCGAGTTTTTCAGGATCCATGAGCTTTTGTTCAAGTACGATTTCTCTTATGGTCTTTTCTTCGTGGAGGGCTTGTTTGGCTATACTTGCAGATTTTTGATATCCAAGTATAGGACTTAGAGCTGTAGCAATACCTACACTTCCTTCTTCAAGCTCTTCACAATGATCTGAGTTTGCAGTTATTCCTTTTATACAATTATCTATTAGGGTTGTTACAGCATGAGTCAGAACTGTAATGGACTCGAAAAGCTGGTAGAAAACTACAGGTTCAAAAGCGTTAAGCTCAAGCTGCCCTGCTTCTGCCGCCATGGCAATTGTTGTATCATGACCTATAACAAGAAAAGCCGCCTGAGTCACTACTTCGGGAATAACAGGATTAACTTTTCCCGGCATTATGGATGATCCATTCTGCTTGGCTGGAAGATTTATTTCATGAAGACCACATCGCGGGCCTGATGAAAGAAGCCTTAAGTCATTGCACATTTTGGAAAGGCTTACAGCACAGGCCTTTAGTGCGCCTGATATTTCTACAAAACTGTCAAGGTTCTCTGTGGCATCAAAAAGATCTGCGGCTTTGGTAAGATAATGACCGAATTCTTTGCTGAGAATCTTGGCTATATTTCTCTCGTAATAATCTGATGCATTTATGCCGGATCCTATTGCAGTAGCACCTATATTTATTGTATGCATCTCAAGACAGGAATTTTCCAATCTGCTACAGCACCTGTCTATCATAGATGCATAGCCACCAAAACTTTCTCCCAGAGTCATGGGGACGGCATCTTGAAGCTGTGTTCTTCCCATCTTGATAACATATCTGAACTGTAATGCCTTTTCATACAGAGTGCTTTCAAGTCTTCTAAGTTCATCAGTTAAAGGCTGCATAAGCCTGATCACAGTCATTTTACCTGCTGTTGGGATAACATCATTGGTTGACTGCGCCATATTTACATGATCATTTGGATGGATCTTATCATAATAGCCAAGCTTTCCACCAAGAAGTTCATTAGCCCTGTTGGCGATCACTTCGTTCATATTCATATTTGCGCTGGTTCCTGCGCCGCCCTGAACTGCATCTACGATAAAATCATCTTTAAAATATCCTTTTATTACTTCTTCAGCTGCGCTGCATATTGCCTTGGCTTTGTCATAGTCTAAAAGTCCGGCTTTATAATTGGTTATTGCCGCAGCTTTTTTAATAAGTGCCAGATTATTCAAAAATTCTGAATTCATCATATTGCCTGTTATTGCAAAGTTTTGTTTGGCTCTAAGAGCCTGTACTCCATAATATGCCTTTTCAGGTACTTCGAGTGATCCGATTGAATCTGATTCGATTCTCTTTTTCATAATAATCTCCTTTTGAAAAAAAGCGCTCTAACAGGACTTAGTGTCTTGTTAAAGCGCCGTTGCTTTGTTGATCATATTTAACCTCATGTCGCGAGTGAAACGAGCGACTAATGGTTCAAATTGATGGAGCTCGCGTCATCAATTTGGTTTTGAAAGTGGAACACTTTCAATCTTAATACCTTTGAGAGCTTATTGTAAATACTTAAGTCGTTTTGATGATTTTATAACGAATAATAGGTCTTCAACTTAATTAAATAAACTTTTTAGACAGAATAGTTTGAAAAATTAGTTTGCAAGGATAAAACCAAAAGTGCTAACATCATTTTATGCAAAGGAGCAGAAGCATTTTGTTTTCTGCTCCTTCTTTTTTATTAGTAATATATCATGAGGAGGATTTTATTATGTATGATATAAAACTTGATAAGACAGATCTGAAGATTCTTCAGATGATAGAAAATGATGCAAGGGTATCTTTAAAAGAGCTTGCCAGTGCCAATTATATGTCTTCTCCCGGAGTAGCGGCACGTATGCGGAGATTGGAAGAACTGGGACTGATCAAAGGTTATCATACAGAAGTTGATTATTCACTTCTTGGTTACAATATCAAGGCTTTTATCAACCTTGAAGTAAACCCCAAAGATAAAGTTTCATTCTACCCGTATATAAAGGAAATACCAAACGTGGTCGAATGTAGCTGTGTCACAGGTGATTATTCAATGCTGCTTAAGGTTCTTTTTAGAAAACCAGAAGAACTGGATCATTTGATCAATGAGCTTCAGCAGTTTGGAAGAACTAAAACGCTTATAGCATTTTCAACTCCTGTGGAACACCGTCCATTACCCTTGGAAAAAATAGGAAAGAGTAATATTTAACAATAAAGATAATGACTTATAGTGCTTAGGTATTAGATGAGCTTTTACTTAGCATATCATTGATAGCTTTTACAAATTGAATAGCGGTGGGACTTAGAGTCTGATTTTTGGACCAAACAAGGGATGTGCCTGAACTTATAGATGGGTTTATTAGTCTTTTGACAATAAGATTTTCACCACCTACAAGCAGGGAAGTGAGTTTAGCTGCGCTGTAAGGAATGATCGATATGCCCATATCACACAGGCACCAGTTAAGTGATGTCATAACACTTTCATGAGAACAGATAATATTAGCATCAAATCCGCAATCAATGCAGGCGTTCTTTATAGGCGTTTCGTAAAATCTCTGAACAATTAGAGATTTATCTTTGAGATCATTAAAACCAAAATCATCATTAGCTGAAGCAAAGTATTTAGGAAGCGCTACAGCGCAGAGACTGTCTTCAGAATCAGAAACAAGACAGTCGATGCTTATATAGTTATATTTACTTTTATCAAAATTGTTCTTAATGATACACAGTTCTGCTGTGCGTTGATCCAGAAGTCTTAAAAGCCCCGAAGTATTACTTTCATACATTTGAAGGTTGAGCTTGGGGTTTTCTTTTACAAAGTCTTTTATAAAATTAGGGAAAAAGAGAATAGCAAGAGATGCGATACATCCTATATGCAGAGTTCCGCTGATACCATTTTTCATATCATCAAATAACTGAATAGTCTGATCAAAATCATGGGAGATAAGACTGGCCTGCTGATATAAGACTCTTCCTTCGTTTGTAAGTTCCAGGCTCTTGTTTTTGCGCTCAAAAAGTTTTACTCCAAGTTCACTTTCAAGAAGCATGAGCTGTTTACTAAGAGGCGGCTGTGACATATGGAGCTTCTTGGCTGCCGCAGTAATACCACCCTCATCCGTTATAGTCAGAAAATATTTTAGTTGTCTGATATCCATACAGATTTCCATTCCTTACAATTCTATATTTGTATCCGTGTAACTTTAAATCTGAATCTTCTATTAATGTATTTTTGAGATCGGCGCCTCAAAATGTATATTTATACTCACTTGGCTGGGGTTTAAACAAAAATCACACACCCTGAATATAAAAAATCCCCGATAACGAATTATTTTTATGTAATAAATTGAAAACGATAGTAGCATTTAATCAGCTGTTGGTCAATATGTTTTGAAAATATTTTAAATTTTTAAATTATTGTGCGGTATGACTAATACTCTTTGTCCCATATCCAAAAGATATGAATAGATATTCAAAAGATATTAGATTTTATCTGATAAATCCTGTACTATTTAAATCAATAAATAACCAAAGACAAAACAGGAAGGGGTGAAAGTATGAAAGTAGCGGTGTGTCAGGGAGATGCTGTTGGTGGTTATCCTAATAAAGAAGACCTTATCGAATACTGGAAACAGCAGTTAGGTGCGATTCCTGAAGTTAGTGATATAGATTTCTATGAAATGTTTGATGAATCCTGGGCTGGTAAATACGATGCGGTAATTGGCGCATGGATAAGAGACGGATATTTCGGAGAAGAATTCTTTAGTAAACATCAGAAACTCAAATATATAGCAACGCTTGGACATGGTTTTGGTAAGATCGATGAACTGGCAGCCAGAAGACATAATGTAACATTTACCAATACTGTATATGGTGATATGACGATCGCACAGTTCGGTTTTGGGCTTCTGATGAATATATGCCACCATATAGAAGATGAAGCAAGGTTCTATAAACAGATGATTGATGAAAATCATGGATTTACAGGAAGAAAAAAAGTTTGTACAAGACAGATCGAACTTTATGAAAAGACTATCGGGATAATAGGACTTGGAAATATAGGCTTGTGGATGGCTAAGATGGCACAGGGATTCGGAATGCATGTCATAGCTTATAGCAGGCACAAGAAAGTTGGACCTGAATATAAAGATATCGAACAGGTTTCATTTGATGAAGTACTATCAAGAAGCGATGTGATATCGATTCATTGTCCGCTTACAGACCAGACACGAGGACTTGTTGACAGAGAAGCTTTTTCCAAAATGAAAGATGGAGTCATCATCATAAATACTGCAAGAGGAGCGATCATAGATGAGGAAGCTTTAGTAGATGCCTTAAAGTCGGGCAAGGTGTATGCGGCAGGACTTGACGTTGTAGATGGAGAACCTGTACACGAGAAAAAACCTATATTCGATTGTGACAATGCAACGATAACGGCCCATATAGCCTGGGCACCTGAAGAGGCAAGATTCAGAACAATACGGATAGCAACGGAAAATTTAAGAAATTATATAGCGGGGGTACCTACCAGTGTTATTGCATAATTTTATAAAGACTTGTGACAAAGACGTCTGAATTTCTATGAAAAATAGAAACAGGCGTCTTTTTTAATAACACAAGTGGGAAGGAGGAGATTATGAAGAGGCTTGAGATCATTATAAAACCTGAAAAATTTGAAATTCTCCAGGAAATACTGGATGAATGTATGGCACATGGAGCTATGGTTTCAAATATTCAGGGTTATGGAAATCAGAAGGGTCATAAAAGTCTTTATAGAGGAGCAGAGCTTGAAATAGAGCTTCTTCCAAAGATAAAGGTGGAAACGGTGGTTGAAGATGAGCTTGTAGAACCGATAATCGCCCAGGTGTTAAAGGAGGTCAAAACCGGAAACTGCGGGGATGGAAAAATATTTGTCTACAATGTCGAAGATGTGGTTCGAATCAGAACAGGCGAGCATGGTAGCAAGGCACTTTGATAGGAGGGGATATATATGGATGCGAAACTTTTGATGAATATAATATGGACCATGCTTGGAGCTTTTCTGGTTTTCTTTATGCAGGCAGGCTTTGCAATGGTTGAAACAGGATTTACGAGGGCTAAGAACTCGGGAAATATCTTAATGAAAAATATGATGGATCTGGTAATAGGATCTATATTCTTTTTCCTGATAGGCTTTGCACTTATGTTTGGCAGTGATAATGCAGTGATCGGAACTAAGGGACTTTTTAATATCAATGCACTCGCTGATGAAAATGGAATGTTTAATGAACTTCCGATCGGTGTATTTATCTTTTTCCACACAGTATTTTGTGCAACGTCAGCAACAATCGTAAGTGGTGCTATGGCTGAGAGAACTAAATTTATTTCATATCTGCTTTATTCAGGAGCAATCAGCATGTTTATCTATCCTGTGACAGGTCACTGGATCTGGGGCGGCGGATTCTTATCCCAGCTTGGATATCACGATTTTGCAGGATCGTGTGCAGTACATATGGTTGGAGGTGTGTGCGCGATAATCGGTGCATCGATCCTTGGACCAAGGAGAGGAAAGTATAGAAAGGATGGCAAGATCAAAGCTATTCCGGGACATAATCTTCCACTTGGCGTTTTAGGAGTATTCATTCTCTGGTTTGCATGGTTTGGATTTAACTGTGGATCAACAACAGCAGCGACAACTAATCTTGGCGATATAGCAATGACAACAAACCTTGCAGCATGTGCTTCAACTCTTGTTACCCTGATCGTTACCTGGGTAAGGTACGGCAAGCCTGATATCTCCATGACATGTAACGGAGCGCTTGCAGGACTTGTAGCGATCACAGCAGGAGCCGATGTTGTATCTGATTATGAAGCTCTCATCATTGGAGCAGTCGCAGGAATACTTGTTGTCTTTGCAATAGAATTCATCGACAGGATCTTAAAAGTTGATGATCCGGTTGGTGCAGTAGGAGTACATGGAGTATGCGGAGCATTCGGAGCAGTAATGACAGGAGTATTTGGTGAAGGATGCAGCTTTATAGTTCAGATTCTTGGAACATTTGCAGTTATCGCATATGTAGCAGTAGCCGCATTCATAGTATTTACTATCATCAATAAGATCGTAGGTCTCAGGGTCTCAGAGGATGAAGAAATTGACGGACTCGATGTTATGGAACATGGCTGCTCTGCTTATTCAAACTTTAATTTCCACAATGACAAATGATGACTGGATTAAAGTTTGGGAATGTGAGGTTGAATATGAAAAAACTTACAGTGGTCGTAAAGCATAGCAGAAGAAATGAAGTTCTGGAAATCTTTGAATCCTGTGCAGCATATGGAATCATGATCGAAGACATATCAGGATACGGAAACCAAAGAGGATCATCTACCAGATATAGAGGTATCATACAGCCGGTAACATGCCTTTCCAAAGTAAAGATAGAAACAGTAGGGGATGATGAAACTATAGAGACTATCATTAAGCTTCTGGAAGAAAGGCTAAGGACTGGGAAGATAGGAGATGGCAAACTCTTTGTAGAAGAATTAAATGATGTTGTCAGAATAAGAACAGGAGAACGTGGCATAAAGGCATTATAGAAATCTAGTAACAAAAATCAGGGCAAAGAGGAGATGGTGTAGGAGTATGAGTGAGATAAAAAATACATCAGCAATGGAAAGAGCACAAAAGGCAAGAAGAAATACCGAGCGAATGGGCTCAGCTCCCATATTTCCACTGCTTTTGTCGATGGCAATACCCGGGCTTCTTGGAACCCTTACAACATATCTGTATAAAACAGCTGATCAGATATTTGTCGGTAATTTTGTAGGAAGAAATGCACTTGGCGGAATCTCGGTACTATCTCCATTTAACAATGTGGTCATAGCCTTAACCCTTTTTCTTACAGTAGGTGGAGCGTCAATGCTTTCTCTTGCAATGGGCAGACAGGATTATGAAAAGGCAAATAAGCTATTTACCAATATCATTATCCAGGCGGTGCTTATGGCAACGGTAGTGTGCCTTTTCTTTACCGTTTTTTCCAGATCCTTTGTAGGCCTTTGCGGAGCCAAAAAAGGAAGTGAAGTTTTTGGCTACGCGGTCATCTATCTTAGGATAACTGCTCTGGGACAGATCTTTAATATGCTTAATGTCGGACTTGCAGCCATTATAAGATCTGAAGGTAATACAAGATATTCAATGGTTGCAAATATGATAGGCGCCGTACTTAATATTTTTCTAAATACTATTTTGATAGTTGT
The DNA here is from genome assembly GCF_023206215.1 of Butyrivibrio fibrisolvens. Lineage (NCBI taxonomy): Bacteria > Bacillati > Bacillota > Clostridia > Lachnospirales > Lachnospiraceae > Butyrivibrio > Butyrivibrio fibrisolvens. The sequence continues at coordinate 3,972,153 of NZ_CP065800.1, read as the reverse complement.
ATGTGGTTTTGGTATATACGGAGCTGCGATAGCAACAGTAGGAAGTCAGTTTGTAGGAGCTGTATTTTCGGTAGCATATTTTATATCAGGCAAAAGTAATCTTAAATGGGCCGGTTTTAAAGTGGTTGATATAGGTCAGATGATCACGGTAGCCAAGATGGGTATTGCACCTTCTATATTCCAGATGCTCAGCTTTATAACCAATATCATGATCAATAAATCACTTCAGTATTACGGTGATATCGATCCTTACTACAGTCTCCTTGGAGGAGGAGAGCTTTGTATATCGGCATTATCGGTGGTTAACACAGTAGAAGCTTTTATTACATCAGCTGCCTCAGGAATAAACCAGGCAGGAGCACCGGTCATCAGTTTTAACTATGGAAGGAAAAAATTCAAAAGAGTAAGAAGAGCATCTCTTACATCTCAGGGTATGGCATTCTTCTTTGCAGCGATCATATGGACACTCATGATGCTGGCTCCTGAATTTGTAATAAATCTTTTTAGCAAAAATGATGTTCAGCTTATTGAATACGGCGTGATGGCCATGAGAACCTGCAAGATGTTTGCACTCTTTGGCGGATTCCAAATGCTGGTAAGCATGTACTTTTCTTCTATAGGTAAACCGGAGATCGCAACTTTTGTATCCCTTTCAAGACATGGAATCTTCTTTATTCCGGCTCTCCTGATCCTTCCCAAATTGTTCGGACTTATGGGAGTGCTTCTGGCAACACCTGTATCTGATGCCTGCTCACTTGTTATTGTCACAGCAATGTACATAGGCGAGATGAAGAGGCTTGGAAGACTTCATGAAGGCGAGGATTTTGATGACAGAAGCTGGATAGCCAAAACTTTTAGAAGGCGTGCAAAAGCGGCATGAAAAGGAGGTAGGGGAGAATGCTCAAATATATTTTAAAGAGATTGTTGGTTGGTGTTGTAACGCTTTTTGCACTTGTCACATTGACCTTTGTCCTGGTTCACAGGATGCCGGGAAGCCCATTTGAGGCAGAGAACCTTTCACAGTCGCAGATAGAGCAGATGGAAGAAGCATATGGGCTTAATGAACCGGAATGGAAACAATATGTTATTTACCTTGAAAATCTGATGCATGGGGAACTTGGTGTTTCATACAAAAAGAACATCTCGGTCAATACTCTTATATCAAGAGGGGCACCATATACAGTCAGGGTTGGTCTTATAGCTTTCGGAATCTCAGCTGTGATCGGTATTTCAATTGGTATATGGATGTCGGTTACAAAGAGTCAGATCGTAAAAAATATACTTTTAGCATATGCCACCATGGGAGTAAGTGTTCCGGCATTTGTAATCGCCTTATACCTAATGCTTTTATTCGGAGTTTATCTGGGACTTCTTCCAGTAGTAGGACTGACATCACCACTTCATTATATTCTTCCTGTTGCAGCTCAGGCATTCGGACCTGTTGCAACGATCGCAAGACTTACCAAGAGTACATATATGGAAGCAACGCAGCAGGACTACGTTATCATGGCAAGGGCCAAAGGGTTAAGTAACTTTCAGATCATGTTTAAACATGTACTTAGAAATGCACTGATTCCTGTAATTACATATTTTGGACCTGCAATAGCATTTACTCTTACAGGAAGCTTTGTAATAGAACAGGTTTATTCAATTCCTGGTATAGGAAGAGAATTCACAAATGCAATAACCAACAGAGACTATACAGTAATTCTTGGTTTTAGCGTTTTTATCGGAGCACTTATCATAGTTGCAAATCTTGTGGTTGATATTCTTTGCTCAATAGTTGACCCAAGGATCAAGCTTACAGATTAAGGGGGTGATCATATGGATACAAGGATCATCGAAGACTGGTTTTCGCCACTACCTGAGGAAGAGAAAAACAGTGAATTTATAGCACTGGAAAGTAAGACCTTTATCCAGGAAGCCTGGGAGAGGTTCAGGCAAAATAAGATGGCACTGGCAGGGCTTTTAATACTTATCTTTATGGCTGTTATGGCAATCGTGGGACCTTTCTTATCACCTTATGAATATGATGCACAGGATACGTCCAATGCATATGCAGTCTTTTCTTCCCAGCATCTACTTGGTACTGACAAGTTTGGAAGAGACATCTTCGTAAGACTGTGTTATGGAGCCAGGATAAGCCTTAGCATAGGTTTTGGAGCAGCTATTATCAACAGCTTCATAGGTGTAGTCATTGGCGGTATCTGCGGATACTTTGGAGGCAAACTCGATACGCTGATCATGAGAATAGTGGATATCATCTATGCGATGCCTTCAATGATATATGTAATCCTTATCATGATGCTAAATGGCGCAAATGTAGAAAGTATTCTCATAGGTGTCTGTATCCCGGGATGGATAGGAATGGCCAGACAGGTAAGAGGTCAGGTCATAGCACTTAAGGAACAGGAATTCGCACTTGCAGCCATGGTACTTGGAGCAACAGATAAAAGAATCTTATTCAGGCACCTAATCATAAATGCCATAGGACCAATCATAGTCCAGATGACGCTACTTGTTCCAAGTGCAATTTTTACAGAAGCATTTCTGAGTTTTATAGGAATCGGTATTTCAGCTCCAATGGCGAGCTGGGGATCGATGGCCCAGGACGCAAGACAGGTAATGACGCTTCATCCTATGCAGATGCTTCTTCCAACTATTTGTATCTGCCTTACGATTTTTTCCCTGAACTTCTTTGGTGAAGGAATAGGAGATGCACTTAATCCAAAGAAAAAATAATTTAGTGAAAGGAAGGCCATGGCTATGAGTGAAAAATTATTGGAGATAAGCCATTTGACAACTGAATTTCTAACTCCAAATGGAATAGTACAGGCGGTAAGAGATGTATCCTACAATGTTGCCCCCGGAGAAGTTCTGGGAATCGTAGGTGAGTCCGGATCAGGAAAAAGCCAGGGAATGTATACACTCATGGGACTTCTTGCAAGTAACGGCAGAGTTGTAAACGGTACGATCAAGTTTAATGGCAAAGACATCTCCCCAAGGTATGAGAGTAAGAAAGCCAGGAAAGAATATGAAAAGCTCATGAGAACCGTAAGAGGTAATGAGATAGGTATGATCTTTCAGGATCCCATGACTTTCCTGAATCCGATACTTAAGGTCGGAACCCAGCTTACAGAAGGAATCAGGATACATACAAAATGCAGCAAAAAAGAGGCAAGAAAACAGGCAATAGAACTTTTGAGGCAGGTAGGAATACCAAGCCCTGAAAAAAGACTTAACCAGTATCCTTTTGAATTCTCAGGAGGTATGAGACAGAGGATCATCATAGCAATAGCGCTTGCCTGTAACCCAAAACTTATCATTGCAGATGAGCCTACAACAGCTCTTGATGTTACGGTTCAGGCACAGATCCTTGAACTGTTGCAAAAGCTTACCAAGGAGAGAGGTTCAAGTGTAATAATCATTACTCATGATCTGGGAGTTGTAGCAACCATGTGCGACAGGATCGCAATAATGTATGCAGGCCAGATCGTTGAAGAGGGCACAGTGGATGAAATCTTCTATCATGCAAAGCATCCATATACAAAAGGCCTTCTAAACAGTATCAATAATTCAGAAAAAGATGATGATGAGCCGCTGGTACCTATCCCGGGAACTCCTCCTGATCTGACTTCGCTGACTGGAGGCTGTGCATTTATGAACAGGTGTCCTAATGCCATGAAGGTCTGCGCAGTTCAGGAAGGTCCGGTAACAAGATATAACGGAACCCATTTTTGCAGGTGCTGGCTTGAAAATATGGATGAATCCCTTATCAAGGTTAAGCCAATGAAGACTGTGGACGTAGAACCTGTAAAAAAGATCGTCTAAGGAGGTTTGTCATGGAAGAGAATGTATTGGAAGTAAAAAGACTTACAAAGTTTTTTGAAGTAAACAGGGGAATGAAACCTCAGGTGGTTCAGGCTGTTAACGACATATCATTTGAAGTAAAAAAAGGAGAAACCTTCGGTCTTGTAGGCGAATCGGGATGTGGCAAGAGCAGTCTTGGTCGAACCATATTAAGGATATATGAACCAACTAACGGAGAGATACTTTTTGACGGAAAAGATATTACAAAATTATCCAGAAAGCAGATGCTACCATACAGGCAGAAGCTTCAGATGATATTTCAGGATCCATATGCATCACTTAATCCTAGATTTACAGTTGGTGAGATCATAGGAGAGCCTATGGAAATCCACAATATTGGCACACCGAAAACCAGACAGAAGAAGGTTCAGGAACTTCTGGAAATCGTAGGGCTTAAGCCTGATCATATCAGAAGATATCCACATGAATTCTCCGGTGGACAGAGGCAGAGAATAGGAATTGCAAGAACACTTGCTCTTGATCCTGAATTTATAGTATGTGATGAACCTATATCAGCTCTTGACGTATCGATTCAGGCACAGGTCATTAACCTTTTGGAAGATATTCAGAAGGCGACCGGAATAAGTTATCTTTTTATAGCTCATGACCTTGGAATGGTTAAACATATAAGTCACAGGATTGGCGTTATGTATTTGGGACACATGGTGGAAGTAGGGACATCCAATGATGTGTATAAAAAACCACTTCATCCTTATTCCAAAGCACTTCTAAGTGCAGAACCCATACCAGATCCTAATACAGCCAGAAGGAAAAAGAGAATCCTTTTAGAAGGAGAGATTCCAAGTCCTATCAACCCTCCAAAGGGATGTCCGTTTAATACAAGATGTCCATATGCGGTGGCAGAATGTTTCCATCAAATGCCGGCGAATTTTAAGGTTGATAACAGACAGGTCTCATGTTTCTTATATGCACCTAAATATCTGAGAATGAGAGAAAACTTAAGTATTGAAAATCTTGCTTAAAGTAGAAAGGGAGTGTGATTATGAGAAAAGTATTTAAGAAAGTTGTGGCTACAGGCCTGGCATTAAGTATGCTACTAGGGATGAGCGCCTGCGGTGATAAGAATAAGGCAGGCGATACGGTTACAGCAGCAGGCAACTACAAGTCAATAACTACTACAATGTCTATGGAGTCAGGTACTCTTGATAGTGCCGGTATCACTTCATATTGGTGGTGGAGTTATACTTCTCTTGCAACAGCACCGCTTGTAGAGCTTGCTGCAGATGGAAGTTACAAGAATATCCTGGCAGATTCCTATGAAGTTAATGATGATATGACAGTATATACTTTCCATATCAAGGAAGATGCAAACTGGAATAATGGAGATGCAGTAACAGCTGCAGACTTTTTGAACACGATCACAAGGGCTCTTGATCCTGATTGTGGTAATGGATACTCAACAATGCTCTTATGTATTAAAGGAGCAGAAGCCATCTATAAGGAAGGCGCTGATATATCAACGCTTGGAGTTGAGTGCCCCGACGATAAGACGATCATCTTCAATCTTACAGAGCCTACGGCATATTTTATGGATCTTCTGACACTTCCGGTATTTATCCCGACCCATAGAGAACTTCAGACAGAAACAAATGGCCCCTGGTCAATGGGCGAAGATATGGATGCACTGGTAAGCTGCGGACCATTCTATATGGCTGAATATGTTCCAAATCAGTATTGCGTATATAAGAAAAACGATAGCTATGTTTTAAAAGATGAGATCCATCTTGATGAAGTAAAGACAATGGCTATGGAAGATACACAGGCAATAATCAGTGCATATAAGACAGGTGAACTTGATATAGCAACAGCAGATTATACAGTTCTTGAAGAATATGATGGTAGCGATGAGCTCGTAAAATATGTTGCAACAACAAGTAACTTTGAACTCTTTGATATAACAAAGCCACCATTTGATGATGTAAGAGTAAGAGAAGCATTTTCGATCTCAATTGACAGGGATGCTGTAGCAACAGCCTGCGGTACGAATTATATCGGCACATCATTTTTTGTAGGAACAGGTGTTATATCCAAGGCTTCAGGTAAGACCTGGTCAGAAGAAGCTGGAGGAGAGCTTTTGACCTATGATGTAGAAAGAGCAAAAGAACTTCTTGCAGAAGCCGGTTATCCAAATGGAGAAGGCTTCCCTACAGTAACTTATAAGTATCCAAGTACTCAGATAGAATCCGATATAGCTCAGGCCCTTCAGGCTCAGTGGAAAGAAAATCTCGGAATCGAAGTACAGCTTGAAGCTCAGGAAACACAGGTAAATATTTCAGACAGACGTGCAGGAGATTTTGATATCTGCAGAATGCAGTGGACAGCAGACTTTATTGATCCATATACATATCTTTCAATGTACAGAACAACAGATTCCTATAATGATAATGGTACAAACTGCAGTGAATACGATGCTCTTATGGAAGAGTCCAATAAAGAATCTGATCCTGTAAAGAGGTATGAACTCTTACACGAAGCAGAAAAGATACTTGTAGCAGATTATTTCTGGGCAATTCCTGTACTAAACAGGGAGACAATAGTACTAATGAATCCTAAGCTTACAAACAGGATCGTCGATCCATCAAGAGGAAATATAAGAACCAAGTATCTTGATATTGAGTAATGAATTGAAACCAACCATACACAGACTGTTACCTGGTCAAAGGGGACCAAACCTTTCAGGTAGCAGTCTTTTATTTTTAAGGAGGATGCGGATATGTCAGTTAAAGATTTAATGAGAGAGCCACTTAAAGGATTTCAGATCTATACAGCAGGAGGCATGATGGTAAAGCCGGGCCCCGGCATCATAAAACTTAATGCTAATGAAAATCAGATGGGATCAAGCCCCAAGGCACTTGAAGCCATGGAAAAGGAACTTAGTAAGTGTAATCTGTATCCAATGGAGTCTATTACGAATCTTAAGCAGAAGATAGCAGAGCATGTAGGAATGCCGGTGAGCTGTATCACAGCCTTTAATGGATCAGGAGCCGGAATTCAGGCAGTTGCAGAAGCTTTCCTTAATCCTGATGATGAACTTCTTATCTGTTCACCAACATATATGCAGTACTACAGACTTCCTGCCCAGTTTGGTGCAAAGCTTGTAGAGGTTTTTGGCAAAGATGGTGTGAGTACAGATCTTGATGCACTTTCGGCTGCAATTACTGATAAAACAAAGCTTATATATATCTGTAATCCTAACAATCCTACAGGTACGCTTCTGTGTCCGGACAAGCTTTCAACCTTTATTGATGATCTTCCTGATCACGTTGTATGTGTTATAGATGAAGCTTATATAGACTGGGTGGCAGATGACTCTTATCCCAGCATGGTCTCAAAGGTTCTGTGCGGCAAAAATGTTATCGTACTTCGAACATTCTCTAAGATATATGGACTTGCAGGTATCAGATGCGGATACGCTGTAGCAAGTGAAGAGATCATAACTTGTCTTAGTGCAATATCAGGTATCTTTGGAACTAACAGGGTTGCGGCAGCAGGTGCAGCAGCTGCTCTGGAAGATAAAGAGTTCTATAAGGCAGCACAGGACAACAATACAGAACAAAGAGTTTATCTTTCAAAAGAACTTGAAAAGCTTGGTTGTACGGTAGTGCCGAGTTCTACAAGCTTTATCTATTTTGCACCACACTGTGATACTAAGGAATGCATGAGTTATCTTGAATCTAAAGGGGTTTATATAAGATACTTTTCCGAAGAATATATTCGCGTTAGTATAGGTCTTCCAATGCAGAATCAGAAGTTCCTTGACACTATTGGAGAATTTATTGAAAAGAGCTGTGTAAAAGAGAAGGCAGTATAAGAGAAGGCAGTATAAGAGAAAGAAGTATAAAAGAAAGAAGTATAAAAGAAAGAAGTATAAAAGAAAGAAGTATAAAAGAAAGGAAGTATAACGAGAAGTAGAATAGTGCTAGCTGAATAAAGTAGAATAAAGAAAAGTAGAATAATGAGAAGAATAAAGAAAACAGTATAACAGTAAATGAAAAAAAGAGGGTCGATCACATAATCGACCCTCTTTGTGAATATAGAGCTTCTTCGATTATACTGTAATAATTTTATATTTGACTTTCGCTATACGTCATCAGATCCTCTGCCGCAGACATCTGGAAATACGGCGTCTCATCAGCTCTGAAGTGTACTCGCCTTATACCATCACATCTAAGAGTACTATCTATTGCAGTCTCTCCATGATAAGCTATCATCAGTTCGTCGTCTTCGTTAGTAAAGAATGAGTTGTGACCAGGGCCGAAAACTCCTTTTACAGAATAGAAGTTAAGGACTGGTGTAATGCTCTTGGTCCAGGAGGAGATATCTAACAGATCAGCATCTTCATCAGCTGTCAGAAGACCAACTGCATAGGTATATGAGTTGGCAGCACCGCCTGAATATGTAACATAGAGCTTTCCTTCATGGATAAAGCCATAAGGGCCTTCGTTGTTGATAGTTCCTGATACATTCTCCCAACCAAGAAGAGGTCTTGTAAGGAGCACAGGTTCACTTGTAAGAATCCATGGCTTATCTTCATCAATGGATGCGATATAAAGCATGGAACCAGTATCATTCGGATGTCCGATGAACTGCCTGTATGACCAGATAAGATATGAACCTTTGCTTGTTTTAATATGAGTCATATCAAGGGTTATGGCGCCTTGTCCTATTGGCGTTCCATCCATTTTGCACACCTTTACAGGATCTTCCCAGCTGTCAGCTTCTATGATACTTGCGCCTTTCTTTTTCTTCATCATATGACACTGAGGGCCCCACTCATGGCCGCTAACAGCAAAAAGAATATATAATTCGTCTCCGATTACATGGAATTCGGGTGCCCAGAAGGTCTGCTCGAAGCCTCTTTCAGGATCAAATGGAAGGATGAGATGCTCGGTGACACCTTCTGCAAAGAGACCATGTACATCATCAGCTTCTCGCACATAGATACCTATATCATGACGATTGTCGCTGGTTGATATGAAATACCACCTTCCTTCCCATGGGAAAATAACGGGATCGCCGTATCCCTTTGCAAGAGGGAAGTCAAACTTCTGCTGGTGTATACGTCCATCCGGACCAAACTTTTTCTCTCTTGAAGATCCGTCGCTATATGAAATTAGTATACCTGACTTGTCGTCCTTGCAGGTTACACCGGTGCATACTATTGGATTCCAGTATTGCTCGGCTTTCTTTACTATTTCGGGATCTACTTCAAGGGCGTCTGCATATATTTGATTTTTAGACAGGAACTCTTTTTTTATAGAATCTGATGATTCATATTCTTTGGGGAGATATTTGGAGATTTCATCATCAGAAATAAGGTTTTCCTCTTCAAAGTGAATCAGATCTTTGGTCTTCCAAAGGACTTTTTGGCCTAAAGCATCCTTATCAATCTCACCGTTTTCAAGGACTCTTTCTGCGGTAATACCAATCCATCCGTCTTCCATATTGAATATAAGCGGATTCTGAACACCCTTTGGGATGATGGTATTATCCTTGCTTATAGCACCTTTTGCAAAAAGAATTCCGTAGTTTCTGTTTAAAGGTGCAGCGATCCCGTCATCAGAAATAACTTCGAAATGTACACTTCTTGCAAGCCCTTCCGGGTAATTGTTTTCATTAACTTCTCTTGTAAATACTTTGATTTTCATATTTTAACCTTTTGTGTCGTGGTTTTCTGTTACATCCCAATACTACCGAAATACAGGACCGCAGACTTACTATTTGTTGAGGAATTTTAGTCATTTTTTGCTATCTCTGATTATTAAGTGTGCTTAGATAAAGGCTCTTCTGCCTTTTTTATTTAAGTAATGCCAGATGAATATTCTCAAAATTTATAGAATTGTGCTCAGTTTTGGTGATTGAATTGTGCACTATTCTTTTTTGATATATAATTATCAGAAAATTGGCGCACTGCGCTTTTTTACCAGGATACGGGGGGGACTGTTTATGAAATTGCTATTGAGGCTGAGTAAAGAGGCAGTAAGATACAGATTATTATATGTGATCGCAATCTTTTCAACCCTGATGCTTACTGTTATCAATCTTGCAGCGCCCAAGGCTCTGTCAGAGATGACAGGAATTGTAAGTAACGGCGTTGATGAAAACGGGATGAAGAGAATATGGATACTTACGGCCGTTCTTATTGGACTTTATCTTGGAAGGATCCTTTTCAGATTCCTTAGTAATTATCTTGCTCACAAAGCGGCATGGTACCTTGTGGGAGATCTCAGAACCCGTACTTATGATAAGCTTGAACGCATGCACATCGGATATTTCCATGATAAGCAGACTGGAGATCTGATGAGCCGTATAGTTAATGATACAAGGGATTTTGAACTTTTATATGCTCATATGATCCCGGAGACTATCACTAACATTGTGACTTTCATCGGCGTTCTCGTAATGCTTCTTACTATCAATGTGAAGCTTGCTCTTATTACATGTGCGCCGATTCCACTTATTTTTGTATCCGGAATTATTTTTTCCAAAAAAGTAAGACCCTTCTTCAGGGCATCGCAGAAGAAAATGGGCGAACTTAACGGTAAGCTTCAGGATAACTTGTCTGGTCTTCAGGAGATACAGTCTTTTGGCAGAGAAGAATATGAGACGCAGCAGGTTGATGAGAAGAACTTCGAGCACGTAAAAGCTATGCTTAAGGCGCTTAAGATCAGTGCTGTATTTCATCCTTGCGTTGAATTTATATCTTCTATAGGTACGATACTTGTTGTCGCTTTTGGCGGCTACCTTGCATGGAAAGAAAGTCTTAGAGTCGAGGACGTGGTTGCATTCCTTCTGTATCTTGGATTATTCTATGCTCCTATCACAGGGCTTGCCAACCTTCTTGAGAATATGCAACAGTCTATGGCAGGCGCTGAGCGAGTTATCACGATCCTTGATGCGCCTTGCGAGATCAAGGACAAGGAAGGGGCTCTTGCGTTAAAAAATGTAAAGGGTGAGATCAGGTTTGAGAATGTGAGCTTTTCGTATGAGACTGGTGGTAAGATCCTTGATGATATCTCTTTTGAATGCGAGCCTGGTAAGATGCTGGCTCTTGTAGGTCCTACCGGAGTTGGTAAGACTACTATGACAAAGCTTATATCAAGATTTTATGAACCTACCAATGGGCACATATATATTGATGGTAATGATATTAATGATATTACTATAGAAAGTCTCAGGCAGAATATCTCGCCTGTTCTCCAGGACACATTCCTTTTTAATGGAACTATTGCTGAGAATATCGGCTATGCAGTTCCTGATGCAGACATGGATGAGATCATAGAAGCGGCTAAGGCTGCCAATATTCATAAGGATATCATGAATATGCCTGATGGCTATGATACGCTGGTCGGCGAAAGAGGTCTTAGACTTTCGGGCGGCCAGAAGCAAAGAGTAGCTATTTCAAGAGCTATACTTCGCAAGTCCCCTATAATAGTACTTGATGAAGCTACAGCATCTGTCGATGTTGAGACGGAGAAACAGATTCAGGAAGCGATTAACAACATTACAGGTAAGCGTACGATCGTTGCAATTGCACACAGGCTGTCAACTATCCGTAATGCGGATCTTATCCTTGTCATTGAAAACGGTCATATAGCAGAAAGAGGAACTCACGAAGAACTCGTGGCACTTGGAGGAATATATGCACGAATGAATAAGATACAGGGATGAACTATTAGTAAAGCTGGAGAAGAAATGTTAAGTAGCCTAAGATATTGACTAATGTGATTAAATGTGTTTAAATGTGCTCGAAGGAGTAAGTTATTATGAACACATCAAATATCACAAATTACAAGCCAAAAGATTTTGCCGAACTATTGGGTGTTTCCGTTAAGACATTGCAGCGATGGGATAGGGAAGGAACTCTAAAGGCGAACCGAACTCCAACTGATAGGCGTTATTATACTTATGACCAATATCTTCAGTTTAAAGGTATAAACACAGAAAATGATAATCGTCAGATTGTTATTTATGCCAGAGTGTCTACAAGAAATCAAAAAGATGACTTACATAATCAGGTATCTTTTTTACGGCAGTTTTGCAATGCTAGAGGTATTATTGTAGACCAATGTATTGAAGATTATGGAAGTGGTCTAAATTACAACCGTAAAAAGTGGAATGAACTATTAGATGAAGTCATGGAACAAAAAATCAAAACTATCATAGTAACGCATAAAGACAGATTTATCCGTTTTGGCTATGATTGGTTTGAAAAATTCTGTATGAAGTTCAATACGACCATAATGGTAGTAAACAATGAAGATCTATCACCACAAGAAGAACTAGTACAGGATATTGTTTCAATACTCCATGTGTTTTCTTGTAGGTTGTATGGACTTCGCAAGTATAAAAAACAAATAGAAAGGGATGAGGAAATTGTTAAAGAGCTTCAAGACGGAAATTAATCCGACAGCCGAGCAAAAAGTTAAAATCAATAAGACTATTGGTACTTGTAGATATGTCTACAACTTCTATCTTGGTCATAACAAAAGCTTACATGACAAGGGTGAGAAGTTCATGACAGGCAAGAGTTTTAGTGTGTGGCTTAATAATGAATATATTCCTAATAACCCTGACAAAGTATGGATTAAGGAAGCATATTCAAAAGCAGTAAAGAAATCTATTGAAGATGGATACACTGCTTTTACAAGGTTTTTCAAACATCAGAGTGCTTTTCCAAATTTCAAAAAGAAAGGCAAGTCAGATGTAAAAATGTATTTTGTAAAGAACAACCCAAAGGATTGTTGCTGCGAAAGACATAGACTAAACATACCGACTTTAGGTTGGGTACGTCTTAAAGAAAAGGGCTATTTACCTACAACTAAAGACGGATGGAAAATTAAAAGCGGTACAGTGTCCATTAGAGCAGGTAGATACTACGTATCAGTTCTTGTTGAAATTCCTAATGTCAAGATTGCCAATAATAGCAATGATGGCATAGGGATTGACTTAGGCTTAAAAGATTTGGCGATTGTCTCTAACGGTAAGACATATAAGAATATCAACAAATCAACAAGATTAAGGAAATTAGAAAAACAATTGCGTAGAGAACAAAAATGTCTCTCTCGTAAGTATGGAAATTTAAAGAAAGGAGAGTCCACTCAAAAAAATATACAAAAACAAAAGCTCAAAGTACAGAAAATCCATCATAGGATAGACAATATCCGTACGGATTACATCAATAAGACAATAGCTGAGATAGTGAAAACCAAGCCGTCTTATATAACTATTGAGGACTTGAATGTGTCGGGAATGATGAAGAACAGGCATCTTTCAAAAGCTGTTGCATCGCAGAAGTTTTATGAATTTAGAACTAAACTAAAAACAAAATGTGATGATAACGGTATTGAACTTAGGATTGTAGACAGATGGTATCCATCATCAAAAATATGCCATTGCTGCGGTAATATCAAGAAAGATTTAAAACTTTCAGATAGAATTTATCGATGTGACTGCGGTTATGTTGAAGATAGAGATTTTAATGCAAGCCTAAATCTTAGAGATGCCAAAACTTACGAAATTGCATAACTAAAGCAAACGTAAGTATGTACTGTGGGCTATCGCAGGAATTTACGACTGTGGAGTGTACAAGAACTTGTGAGTAGCGTATTGCTTGCAATCGCCAAAGCATACACGTTGAAGCAGTAAGAAGTACCCGTGAGGGCTTCAATTTCTCGATGTGTTAAGTATATTTAAACACATTTTGAGTGGCAGAGAAGATATATACTAAAGAAATTAATAGCTGCTTTGGTAATAAAGAACTTGCAGGATATCTTGATGAGCAGGCTGACAAAACGCTGATGATCGTAGGACTTCAGACGAATTTATGCATTGATGCATCAGTGAAATCTGCCTTTGAAAGAGGTTATAAAGTCATAATACCGGAAGGTACGAACTCAACTTTTAATAACGATTATATGGACGGTGAGACAACCTACAAGTATTACAACGAAATGATTTGGCTGAAGAGATTTGCAGATTGCGTTTCTTTGGACGAAGCACTTGGAATGATGGAGAGATAACTTATGTGTTTTGTATGTGACAGAGTTAGAGAGACTAGAGAAGGCAAGAACCCAACATTGGTAAAAGAGCTTGAGACTATGACAATACTAATAGTAGGTGAATAAGATGGATGAGAGACTTAGGAAACAGCTGGATTTTGCATTAGAAGTTGATAAGGAAAAGAATATTTTTAGACAGACCCATCTTTCAGGCCATGGCAGAAACGAGAACGACGCAGAGCATGCCTGGCATATGGCGCTGATGGCGTATCTATTAAAAGAGTATTCTAATGAGCCTGTAGACATCGCAAAAGTCATGCTTATGTGCCTGATCCATGATGTGGTAGAAATCGATGCCGGAGATACTTACGCTTATGATGCAGACGGTCTTAAGACTCAGAAAGAGCGTGAAGATAGGGCAAAAGAAAGAATCTTCTCACTTCTACCGGAAGACCAGAAAGCAGATTTGATAGCTCTTTTTGATGAGTTTGAAGCATATGAGACGCCGGAGTCAAAATATGCCCATGCCATGGATAATCTTCAGCCACTGATCCTTAACAACAGTAACGGAGGCTCAGACTGGAAAGAACATGGCGTTACTTCCAGCCAGGTCTATGGTCGACAGAGTAAGACCAAACTCGGTTCTGAGAAACTGTATCAGGAAGTTGTCGATAAGATTATCCAGGAGCAAATAAGAAAGGGAAATATCAAGGAATGATGGGAATTACAGGATGTACTTCAAGGTACGGAAGAAAGTAAGGGGCGATATGGATCTGAATTCTTTTGCTAAATTGATATCGGATAAGCGAAAAGCTTTAGGGTTATCGATGACCGATGTTTCTGAAAAAACAGGTATTAATATCGAGGCTTTGGAAAAGTATGAAAAAGGTATACAAAAACCCACGGCAGGTGATATTAAAAGTCTGGGGAAGGCTCTTGGTATCCCACCTGTTATACTTATGCATGGCCCAGGAATGGTGCATTCTAGTGGCTTCGATGAGAATGGACATAGAACGTCAAAATTGACTGAGTTTTAATATGACTATACTTTTAGAATAGTTGGAGATTTAGATGTGGTTATAAATATTTTTTGAAAATTGCGGCGGCGCATTCTCGTGACTTTAGTCGTGAGTTAGCCGTCGCACCTTTTATTTTATCAGAGCATATGGTATAATGTATTCATGGACAAAATAATATATACTACTAATATATCTAATCTTACATATGGTAGAGGATATGTTTATTCTTTGCAGTATCACATAGTATGGTGTACCAAGTTTAGAAAAAAGGTTCTTTTGGACGGGATAGATAACGAGATCAAAGATTATCTTAACGATCTTGCAAAGGAATATTCTTTTTCAATCATGGCCATGGAAGTTATGCCAGATCATATTCATATTCTTGTCGATTGCAAACCGCAGTTTTTCCCATCAGATATGATCAAGATATTAAAAGGAAATACCGCACGATGGTTGTTTATGAAACATCCTGAGTTAAAGAAACAGTTATGGGGCGGACATCTTTGGAATCCGTCCTATTGTATTGTTACGGCCAGTGACAGAAGCTATGATCAGGTGAAGCAGTACATAGATTCACAGAAAACGCGTTAAAAGAAAGGAGGTTCTGCGATATGAAGATCATGTCAACTTATTCAGTAAAGATAAAAGAATACAATCATATATTTAAAGACACGATCAGACTCTATCGCAGAGCTGTAGACTTTTATATTGATGTCATCCTTAATGAATGGGACAGCTTTTTGTTATGCCCCAATCAGAATAAGGTTGTGAGTCTTGCTGAAAGCTATAGCGTAACATCAAAGAAAAGACCTGTCGTAAAGTATGATTTTGGTATGGATTTTTATAAATTTCCATCATACTTAAGAAGGGCAGCCATTGCGGAAGGCTATGGGAAAGTCTGTTCATATAAGTCAAATCTAAAAAACTGGGAGATCCTTGATCCTCGTCAAAGAGGAGAGGCACCATCATTACCAAAGTCAGGATACATATATCCAGCCATGTATAAAGGGAATACATTTAACAGACTTGATGAACTTCATGCAAAGCTTAAGGTCTTTTATAACAATACCTGGGACTGGATCACGGTAGCACTCCGTAAGACAGATGTAGACTATATCATGAAACACTGCTTTTTGAGAAAAGAATGTGTGCCGACATTGCAAAAGCGTGGCAAGCAGTGGTTTCTTGATTTTGCATTTGAGGAAAAAGTAAAACTTAGTGATACAGACATCTTTGATCAGACAATACTATCTGTAGACCTTGGAATAAATAATGCCTGTACATGCTCAGTAATGCGTGCGGATGGCACGGTCCTTGGAAGACGGTTCCTTCGTCTTCCAAGAGAATACGACTCTCTAAAGCGTAAGACTGATCGCATCAAAATGGCACAGCGTCATGGTTCACAAAAAGTCTCCAAACTCTGGAGGCTTGCTCGTGGTGTCAATGATGACATAGCAGTCAAGACAGTAAAGTTCATTGTTGATACAGCAGTAGAATATAAGGCAGATACAATAGTTTTTGAGCATCTGGATCTTAATGGACGTAAACGGGGATCAAAGAAGATGAGACTTCATATGTGGAAAGCCCGCTATGTACAGTCGATGGTAACTGACAAGGCACACAGACTTGGCATGCGAATATCAAGGGTGAACGCATGGGGAACATCAAGACTTGCATTCGATGGCTCAGGAAAAGTATTACGAGGAAAAGAATCATCTAAAACAAAAGGTAATTACAGTCTGTGTGAGTTCAGCACAGGAAAGATATATAACTGTGATCTGAATGCAACCTACAATATAGGAGCAAGATATTTTATACGTGAGATAATAAAGACCTTTTCGGCGACGAAAAGGCAGCGGCTTTTGGCTAAAGTTCCAGAGGCCGTGTATAGGAGCACATGCACGTTGTCTACGTTGATTAGTCTGGATGCAGAACTTCACGCTGAGGCGTGATGTTTCGGTGCCAGACCGTATATGTAGTCAATGAGTTCATACCTCAGATAAACGGGTATGGAAGCACGCGACTTTAGTGTGAGGCTTCACTGAGATAAGAGAACGGCTTTAATAAAGCTGCAGACAGAATAACTTACTAAACAAATAAAGGAGTTAAAGTTGAAAACGTTGATCCTAAATGGATCTCCGCGTGTTTCAGGAGATACAGTAAGCTTAATAAATTTAATCACATCAGGATTAAAAGGCGATACTAAAATAGTAAATGCTTATTATTGTGATATTTCTCCTTGTATAGATTGCCGTCATTGTTGGAAAAATAGTGGATGCACAATAAATGATGAAATGCAGGATGTATATAAGTATATAGAGGAATGCGATAATGTCATTATTGCCTCACCCATCTATTTTTCTGAATTGACAGGTAAATTACTTGATATAGGAAGTAGGTTACAGACTTATTTTTGCGGAGAGTATTTTCGTAAGGAAGAACTGAGCATCAAACCTAAAAAGGGCGCTGTAGTTTTGGTAGGTGGTGGTGACGGAAAAATAGAAAAGGCATATGAGACGGCTTGCACTCTTTTACACCACATGAAATGCTTTGATATTCATAATGTGGTGTACATCCATAACACTAATTTGGTTCCTGCATTGGATGACGAACAAGCTGTTAAAGGAATCAATGATATAATCGCATTTTTGAATAGCGCTGGCGAATAAATTGTTTTTTGCCTTAAGGATATACAATGTATATACAAAGGAGGTATTGCATATGCAAGCTCAAATAAAAACATGGGGCAATAGTCAGGGAATTAGAATACCGAAAGAAGTACTTCAAGAAGCTGCATTTTCAGTTGATGATATCCTTGATGTAAAGGTATCTAACGGTATGATTATGCTTGTCAAACCATTTAGACATAAATCATTAGAAGAGCGTGCTGCTAAATATGGTGGGAAGCTCCATTTGAATGGCGAATTTGACTGGGGTGAACCGGTAGGAAGAGAGTTTTGGTAATGAAGGAAGAGTTACATCAGGGAGATATACTTAGGATTGAGCATATCAAGAAGCCGGTTCTTGTTGTAAGTAAGGATTTTTTTAATCAGTCATATGAGATAATTGGTTGTCCTATTTTCGAAAAAGGAGAAGCAGGGCCACTTCACATATATATCAAGACAGATGATGTTGAAGGATATGTGCATTGTGAAAAAATGGCACTTCTTGATATGAACATTAGAGGATATTTAAAGATAGATAGGATACATTATCCTGACATAATAAATATAACAGATGCTATTCAAGGAATCTTTGACTGCGTTTAAGAACAAAACAAAAAGGAATGCATTTGGGGCAGCGTATGATTCAAATTACGGATTGTACGCTACTTTTTATATGTATATAATAATCCGTAGACTTGAAATTACTAGACTAGACACACCTTGTCCGGTGCTATAATACGGCATTTCTCGCTTTACATCTTTATATGTTACTGGTTTATTGGAAAAGATAGTCAAACATAAGAAGCGTTTTGCAATAATTGCACCTGCTCTTGGCATTAAAGTGCAATTATTGCATCATAAATATGAATCGAATTTGAACACAGTCTTTGTAAAAATTCGATTATCGATATGATTTCCTTTTAGGAGAGGATATTACAGCTTAATAGTCGATCATGGTCTCTTTGGGACAGGGGAGTGGTAAATTATATTCAAAGTCACCTGCCCATTGTTAATCGTATTTGTGGGGATGGCATTATGGTTAAATTTACATGGTTCAAAGATTCTGTTCCTAAACAGTTACCAGTAAAACAAGTCTATGGAATAGCATTTTCAGCTGACAATCGAGTCGTTTTGAGAATTGAGGATGGGAAATACAAATTGACTGGTGGAAAGCCTGAAAATACAGAATCCTTTGAAGAGACATTGAAACGGGAATATATTGAAGAATTAAATATTGAATTGGAAGATATCCATTACCTCGGGTATTTATTGGTGGAGGAAAACTCAGATAAGTATGCTCAGGTAAGAATGATAGCGAAGATAAAAGATATTTATGATAGCCATGTTGATCCGGCTACAGGAAAAATTTATGGGAGAGAGCTGGTAGCAGTTAATGGGATTAAAGATCATCTAAACTATTCTGATCATGCAGGTAATGAGATGATTGATGATGCTATACAACTTGCCAAGGACAAAGATCTCTTGAGATATTGAAGATGCAGCGGAATGCTTGATAGGTGGCATCCCTTATGCAGGATTCGGATAATACTGAAATTTTGGCATATTATTCACATAAATGTACCTGTTATTCATAATTTATTGATGAACCCACAGCTTGAAGGTATAAAGGATACATGGAGGCAGAAAATTGAAGCTCTTTGTACGGGAAAATCAAAATCTAGCAGAAACGGAAGTGGAAATAAGGTGTAAGGAGAGGACAGACCGTATGAACGATGTTCTTTTGGAATTTCGAAAGGAGCAGAAGTGGGATGAAGAATGGTATAGCTGTGTTAAGAGTTTCTTTGGGACTTGCAGTGTGGTTTTTGATCACAATAGCGTTTTCAAGAATTTTGGTTCATAAGCTTCCTGAGGGAATACCGGATATTGTAATACTGATTTTGAGCAGTATGATCGCTCCTTATACTTTGGGACTTGCCGGATTCCTGGCGGTTGCAGGTAGGATGGAAAAGGTAATGCCTAAGGCTGAAATCCCTGTAACTAGCGCATTACTACTAAAAAGCCTGATAATTCAGCTTGGACTGTCTATACCGGTTATTACGGTCATTAACATCATTATCAGAATGCTTGGCGGAAACGTTGGCAGCAGTATGTCTGCAGATCTCTTTGGAAAGAACTGGTTGTTCTATGCAGCTTTGCTTTTGGTGTTCAATCCGATTTTCGAAGAACTTCTTTTTAGAAAAATGATTCTTGAAAGGCTTCTGATACTTGGCAAAAAAGAAGCCATCATTATCTCAGCAATCCTTTTTGCAATTCCACATGCTATATCCCAAGGTATTCCTCAGATGTTTGGAACTTTCATTGTCGCTCTGGTTTGGGGATATATCAGGATAAAGACCGGAAGACTCTGGCCATGCATGGTTCTACATAGCTTGTTTAACCTGTTCTGTGGATATATTGTTTCGGCTTTATCTGGTACGCCAGCAGGGGCAGTAGTAATAATGTTAACTTTTATGTTATGTCTTCCTGCGCTATCAGTGTTTTTGCTGGTCAGGAGCAGATCAGTTTCTAATAGGTGCATTTGAGAAACTTGTTTGTTATATATGTACAAACAAGTTTGGTGTAGCTACATTGTAAAAGAACATAGGCATGCATATAAGCGATACGATAAAAATAGATTCAGATTTTATGATAGGTGTATAGAAGAGGCATGGGATTAATAAGCACTAATAATGGAGATTACGCTTTTGAAAATGTAGATGAAGCAATTGATATAGTAAAATCCAAATTACTAGATAAAAATGATATTTGGATCAGCCTTGATGATAAGTATCCTTGCCTGGTTGTCTGGATATTCGGAGAGTATGCTGCTTTAAATTTTTATCAGGATGAAGCAGGAGAAATGTGGCTGTCCTATAACGCTGACAACCATGAAGAAGTGAGCTTTATGGCTGGCGGAGAAGAGTGGAGCCCCGAAGCGACAGCTATTGTAAGTGCGGATGATGCATATGCCTGCATTCGCACATTTCTTGAAGCAGGCAGCAGACCGGATTGTATACGATGGCAGGAACTGTAGAGGCGCTTTTTTGCATGAGTGCTGAGAAATTACAATAATAAGGTTACAAGATCAAGATGAAAGATTTATTGTTTTATAACGAATACGAAAAGTTCTATGAAATGGCTAATGAATCTAAGGCATTCAAGAATTGAGGATTAAAATGACACCTAGTGAAATGATCTTCAGAAGATACTCGATATTGAAAGCATTAAGCAAAATTCAATGTAGGGAGATTACAGGGGAGAATATATCAAATGCTTGAAAAGATGGATGATTTCTTCACCGCTCGCGTTAATGGATATGACGAGCATATGAAGAACAATATTGAAGGGGCAGATTCATTTTATAAGTATACAGCATCGCTTTTACCAAAAGAGAAAAATGCTAATGTCCTGGATTTAGGATGTGGCACAGGCCTTGAATTAGAAGAATTCTTTTCCATAAATCCTTCTTCTAAAGTTACAGGAATTGACCTGACTAAGGCAATGCTGGATTCGCTTAAGACTAAGTTTCCGGATAAAGACATTACTACTATCTGTGGATCTTATTTCGAGGTTTCGTTTGGTGCAGATATATTTGATGCAGCTGTTTCGGTAGAATCGCTACATCATTTTACAAAAGAGGAAAAAATACCATTATATACAAAGCTCAGAAAATCGCTTAAACCTGACGGTTACTTTATACTTACGGATTACTTTGCTGATCTTGATGAGCAGGAAGTATGTTTCAGACAAGAACTCTTAAGAATACGACAAGAGCAGAATCTGCCTGATGATGTATTCTATCATTACGATACGCCATTAACCGTTGAACATGAAAAGGAAGCTCTTCTTGCTGCCGGATTCACACAGGTTGAGGAGTTATGTAGCTGGAAAGCAACACATACCTTAAGAGCGATAAAATGAAATGTAGTTGTAATGTTGCGTAATGTTGATGTAATGTTGTATCAAAAAGGGGATCATATCCGCAGATATGATCCCCATACTTTTAATATATAGATAATTATTTGATTCCAACCTGACCCCAAGCATCAGATGGAACAAGTGCTATATAAGTCTTTCCTGGATTAACTACAAGCTCAGCACCATCTAATGTGTAGAATTTTGTAGCTCCTGTATAAGATGTCTTAAGCCATGTTACAGGGATTACCATACCGCCTGTGAGGTAGTAGCCTACATTGGTTCCGATGCAGTTATATACCATATATCCGTTCTTATCAAGAAGTGTGAAGTCGCAGTCCTGAAGGAATACATTGGTGAATGTAACCTGCTGCTTGTCATCACCGTCTACTACAGGACTTCCGAATTCATAATAGTCATATGTACCTGTTGCAGCGTTGTATACGAACTGTGTTGAATTGTGTGGAAATGGTACAGATACGTTTGTAGCAACAGCTACTCCTGCATCATCTGCAAGTGAGTTGGCACCAAATGTATAGTGCTGTCCTTCATATGCGGTATAAGCTGATGGATATCCGGCCTTGGCCATTCTGGAAGCAGCTTCACCGGCTGTGCAGTATTCTGTGAATTCTCTTGGCTTACCGTTAGGTATTCTTGAAAATCCGCCTGATAAGTGGTTAAGACCTGTTGCATCAAAATATGGATAGATATAGAATGGACCGCCATCATGAATAAGAACTGCATTGTACTCAGCAGCCAGCATGATATTGGTAGGTCTTGTAGAGCGGATGTTACCGATCCTTGATACAGAGTTGTAATCCTTATAGACAGCCATAAGACGTGTTACACGGTTGTTGTGAGTTGAGTTGATCATCTCATATACAACATCAGCTTCTGACAGACCATAATGAGGATTGGCCCTCTTATCATTGTCGATCATGACAGCTATAGGACGCTGATTTTCAGGCGCTGTTGTAGCAAGTCCTGTAAGTTCATTGATGCCGGCCTGAGCATTAACAGTAGCAGCATTAGTAAGTGCTCCTATTGCAAGAACAGCACTAAGAGCAGATACAGACACTGCCTGCAATAACTTCTTTTTAGAAATCATTAATTATATTCCTCCTTGATACCCCTTTTTTAGAATTTGGATAAAATAATTATAGCTAAAAGTGTGCTATAGTAAAAGTATTAATGAATAGAGATATTGGATTTTGAGGGATGTTACAAAATTTTTTACATCCCGGAGGGACATATGCTTAGATTTTGCTTTGGAGCTTCAGGCTCAGGTAAGAGCCACAGACTATATGAAGAGATCATAGATCGTAGTACCAAAGATACTGACAGGAACTACCTTATCATAGTGCCTGACCAGTTCACCATGCAGACGCAGATGGACATCGTCAGGATGCATCCCGATCAGGGCATCATGAATATTGACGTCTTATCTTTTGGACGACTATCCCACAGAATATTTGAAGAGACAGGAAGGCGCACAGAAGCTGTCCTTGATGATGTAGGTAAGTCTCTTATCTTAAGGCATGTTGCTGATCTTAATAAGGACGAACTTCCTGTTATTGGCTCTCATATGCACAGAGCAGGATATATAGACGAAGTCAAGTCTACAATATCAGAGCTGATGCAGTATGATGTAGGGCCTGATCAGATGAAGATATTGATTGACAATTGCCAGTCAAGAAGAGCTCTTAAGAGTAAACTCTCTGATCTACAGCTGCTATATCAAAAGTTTCAGGAATATACAGAAGGTAAATACGTTACTCCCGAAGAGACTCTCTCATTTTTGTGTAAGAGACTTGCCGCTTCTAACCTTGTCAAAGACAGCGTTATCGTATTTGACGGCTTTACGGGATTTACTCCTATTCAGTACAGGGTCATAGAAGAGCTGCTTACATGTGCTAGCGAAGTTATCGTATCACTTGAGATGGATGATGAGTCAGATCCTTACAAAGATAATATAAGCGAGCAGGAGCTCTTTTACCTGAGTAAGAAAACTGTCCAGAGTCTTCTTAAGTGTGAGTGGAGATGTCTTCAAAGACTTGATCCTATGGGAACGCCTGATTATGACAGGTGGAAGGGATACAGGGATCTTCACAACGACGATATAGTCCTTAAGGGGACTAATTACAGGCTCAAAGGCAATGCGCCTATGGCATTTCTTGAGCAGAATCTGTTCAGATACAGAGCATCTTCTTATGATGGTGATAGTGCTGATGTTTCAGATAGTATAGTTATAGCTCAGTGTGACAGTCCTTCTGAAGAGGTGCGACAGGCTCTTATCTTCATAAGCCGCATGATCAGGAAGGATCCTGAGCTGTTCTACCGCGATTTTGCGATAGTCTGTGGTGATCTGTCTACTTATGGTGAGAAGATCAAAAGAGATGCTGATACTTTTGGTATACCTGTTTATATTGATGAGACCAGAGGTATTAAGCTCAATCCCTTTATAGAATACATCCGCAGCGCCCTTGATATAGTCAGAACCGATTACAGCTATGAGACGGTCTTTCATTTCATGCGAAGCGGTATGATGGATTTTGATGATGACAAGATAGACCTTCTTGAGAACTATGTCAGATCTCTTGGCATAAGGGGGCATAAAGCCTGGGAAGATATATTCACAAGGCGCCCTAGAAGCCGCAGGAAGGCTGATGCTAAGGACGATGAGAGGATGGTCTTGTTCCTGGATGAGATGAATCGCATGAGACAGGAACTTGTAGATATGATAAGTCCTATCATGGACAATCATAAAAAGACTGTGCTGGAACTGTCTAAGGGTCTATATGAATTTATACAAAAAGGTAATGCAGGTGCCAAGCTTTTAAGATATGCAGAGCGTTTTGCCATAGAGGGTGATGGTGTCAAGGCTGATGAGTACAGCCAGATATATGGCAAGATCATGGAACTTCTGGATCAGGTTGCCCTTCTTCTTGGAGATGAGAAGATATCATTAAAAGAATATATGGAGATCCTGGATGCTGGATTTGGAGAGATAGAGGTTGGTACTATCCCGCAGAATGTTGATACTGTAAGAGTCGGAGATATAGAGAGAAGCCGTCTTTCTAATATCAAGTATCTACTTTTTCTGGGAGTCAATGATACCAATATTCCTAAGCATGCATCAGAAGGCGGTATATTGTCGGATATAGACAGGCAGTTCCTTATGACAAGCGTTCCGGATATAGAGCTTGCGCCGTCTCCAAGGCAGCAGATGTATATCCAGAGGCTCTATCTGTATATGAATCTGACTAAGCCTTCAAAGCTTCTGTATATGTCATATGCAGGGATATCTGCAGATGGTAAGAGCCTTAATCCTGCATATATCATAGGCAAGATCAGGGCTTTGTTCCCGGATCTTAAAGTCAGAATGCCAGGCACGGATCCTATAGAGAGACAGCTCCTTAATATGAATGATGCCAGGACCTATATCTGTATGAAGGCCAGAGAGTATGCAGATGGCAATATGAAGGAGGATGAGGAGAAGAAGTTCCTGACACTCTATGATATTTTGAATAAAGATGATCCCGCCGCTGCTAAGAGGGTTCATGAAGCGGCCTTTTTAAGATATACCAATTCGCCTCTGCCCAAGGCACTTGCATCTGCTCTTTATGGCAATTATCTTGAGAATTCTGTCAGCAGACTTGAAGTATTTGCATCCTGCTGCTACGAGCATTTTGTTAAGTACGGACTTATGCTTGATGAAAGAAGTGAATATGATTTTGACAATGCAGACCTTGGTAATGTCTTCCACAGCGTTCTGGAACTTTTTTCCTTGAGGCTTGAAGAAAAGGGCATAGAATGGACCAAGTTTACAGATGAGCAGGGGCAGGAGATCCTGTCGGAGGTCATACAGGAAGTTACAGGCGAGTATGGCGAGAATGTCCTGTATTCATCTGCTCGTAATGTTGCTGCTATTGATCGTATGTATCGTATCCTGCTTAGAAGCGTCAAGACACTTCGCTATCAGCTGCAAAAAGGAGATTTTAAGCCTGAGAAGTTCGAGCTGGACTTCAAGGAAGCCGGTAATATAGACGAGATCAATATAGCTCTGACTCCTGAAGAAGAGACCAGGATCAGGCAGAAGATGCAGCTGCATGGCCGCATAGACCGTATGGATATTGCAACTGATGAAGATGACAATATATATATCAAGATCATAGATTTTAAATCAGGCAATAAGTCTTTTGACATAGCTTCTGTGTATTATGGACTGCAGTTACAGCTTGTAGTCTACATGAACGTGGCTATGGCTATGGAGCGTCACGATAACCCTGACAAGGAAGTCGTACCTGCTGCGATATTGTACTATCATGTGGCAGATCCTCTGGTGGATGCCAAGGATACAGACAATGATCCTGAGAGGATCAATCAGAAGATCATCAAAGAGCTCAAAGCATCAGGTGTTATCAATGCTGACAAGAAGGTCATAGATCTTCTTGATAAGTCTATAGCACAAGGCGCTACGGAATCAGATATCCTGCATGTAAAGCTCAAAAAAGACGGATCTTTCTATGCATCATCGCAGGTAATGGAAAATGATTCATACATGGCGGTATCGTCCTATGTAAGGCACAAGATAAGGGAGTATGGCCGCAGAATCCTGGACGGAGATATAGAGGTCAATCCTTATAGTCTTGGCAATAAGAATGCATGCACCTATTGCAATTTCAGGTCTATATGCGGTTTTGATGTATCAACGCCCGGATATCAGCTCAGGGAGCTATCTAAGTTATCTGAGGATGAAGTTATGACACTTATCAAAGATGAGGGACAACATGGCAGAAGTTAAGTTTACAAGTGAACAGCAGTCGGTCATAGACGCAAGGAATTGTAATATTCTGGTATCTGCTGCGGCAGGATCAGGTAAGACAGCTGTTCTTGTTGAGAGAATAATACAACTAATAACGAATGGGGAGGATGGCAAAGAACCTCTTGATATAGATCATCTTCTGGTGGTTACATTCACTAGAGCTGCGGCAGCTTCTATGAAGGATAAGATAACTGCAGCTATAGCCAAAAGGCTCCTTGAAAGTCCTGACGATGCCCATCTTCAGAAGCAGGAGACACTTATTCATAATGCGCAGATCACTACGATAGACTCTTTTTGCCAGTATATTATAAGGAATAATTTTAATGATATTGGTATAGATCCATCCTACAGGGTTGCAGATGAAGGTGAGATCAAACTCCTCGAAGAGAGTGTTATGAAGGACCTGCTTGAAGCCAAATACGAAGAAGCTGACGAAGATTTTATGTATACAGCTGAGTATTTTTCAGAAGGATCAGGGGATAAAGGTCTTGAGCAGCAGCTGCTGCGCCTGTATCACTATTCTATTAGTATGCCATGGCCGGTTGACTGGCTTAGAGACAGGAGTCATGACTATGATATAGATGAAGAGACTTTCGATACCAAGGACTGGGTCACAGAGTACATAGAATCTGTAAGGACAGATCTATACGAGCTTGCTGCTAGTATCCAAAGGGGCATAATTATCTGCAATCAGCCGGATGGCCCGTATATGTATGAAGAGCTTCTTGAATCTGAGAAGGATATGATACAGAATGCTGCGCAGCGTATGGATTATGAATCACTTCGAAATGCCCTGAATACTATGTCCTTTGCAACCCTTCCTCGCAAAAAGGATGACAGCGTATCTCCTGATAAAAGAGATATGGTCAAAAAGATAAGAGATGATGTCAAAAAAAGCATTAAGGCTTTTAAAGAAAAATATTTTGCTCAGGACAAAGAGACGATAATCGCTGCAAGTATGCTGGCATCACGCGCTCTTAAAGGCTTATCTGAACTTGCGATAGATTTTAAACAGGCTCTTGATGACAAAAAGCGTGAACAAAATATCATCGACTTTGGCGATATGGAGCATTTTGCTCTGAATATCCTTATAGACCATGATCCCGAGACCAGGAAGAATAAGCCTACAGATGTGGCAATGCAGTATGCTGAGTTCTACAGGGAGATCCTGATAGATGAGTACCAGGACAGTAACTCTGTTCAGGAACTGATACTATCAGCTATAGCAGGAAGTACCGAAGATACCTATGACAGATTTATGGTAGGTGATGTCAAGCAGAGTATCTACAAGTTCCGTCTTGCAAGACCTGAGATCTTTATG
This sequence comes from Butyrivibrio fibrisolvens, assembly GCF_023206215.1. Taxonomy (NCBI): domain Bacteria; kingdom Bacillati; phylum Bacillota; class Clostridia; order Lachnospirales; family Lachnospiraceae; genus Butyrivibrio; species Butyrivibrio fibrisolvens. The sequence continues at coordinate 3,944,515 of NZ_CP065800.1, read as the reverse complement.
GATAAGCTCAGGACTTACGATAAGTCAGATACAGCGTCTCTTAGGCGTATAGATCTTCACAGGAATTTTAGAAGTAGGCGTAGGGTCCTTGATTTTGTCAATTATATATTCAGAAGGATAATGGGGGCTGACCTTGGCAAGGTTTCTTATGACGAGGATGCTATGCTCATAACAGGTGCTTCGTATCCTGATGATCCTAGCGAGGAAGATTTTTTTGCTCCGGAGATAATACTGCTTCAGGATGATGATGCTAGTACTGGCTCTGATAGCGAGTCAGGTGAAGATAGCGCACCGGAAGATGAGGATGGGCCTGATATATGGGGACTTGAAGATGAACCTATAAGGCCCGGACAGAAGCTTAACCCAAGACAAAAGGAAGCTATGGTAATAGCCGGAAGGATCAAAGAACTGATCAAAGACGGCTATGTATCTGATGGAAACGGCGGCTTTAGAAGTATTCATTATAGCGATATAGTGATCCTATTAAGAGCAACCCTTGGATGGGATGATACTTTTAGAAAGATTTTAGAGTCAGAAGGTATACCTGCATATATTGAGTCAAGAACAGGATATTTTGCAGCGATAGAAGTTGCGACACTGCTGAACTACCTGCGCATTATTGACAATCCTCTTCAGGATATACCTCTTGCATCTGTGATGCATTCTGCGATCGGAAGATTCACTGATGAAGATCTTGCCCGTATCAAAGCCTTTGTATGCGGCGACCTTAGAAAAAAGGAAGAAGAGATCCCTGATAAGTTCTATGAGCATCTTGTGTATATAGAGAAGTTTTCAGGACTTATATGTGATACAGGGCTTAGCGAAGATGACGGATGTGAAGATGATACTGAAAAAAGACAGGACACAGGATCAGAAAATACAGTACCGGATGAGATTAAAGAACTGGCGATAAGAGTTCATGCATTTCTTGATGCTCTAAGAGACCTAAGGCGCAGGGCTGTATATATGCCTGTTCATGAACTTCTTGAATTTATAATAGATTCTACCGGGTATCTTAACTATGTTACAGCTATGCCGGGAGGTATCAGAAGGCGTGCCAATATCGAGATGCTGCTTACAAGAGCAACCTCTTTTGAAAATACCAGCTTCAAGGGCCTTTTTAACTTCATACGTTATATAGAGGAACTCGAGAAGTATGAGGTGGATTTTGGCGAAGCCAATGTCATAGATGAAAATGCCGATGTAGTGCGCATCATGAGTATTCATAAGAGTAAAGGTCTGGAATTCCCTGTAGTATTCGTATCAGGTACTTCCAAAGGCTTTAATAAACAGGATACCAATGCGCCTGTACTTCTTGAAGAGGACGTAGGTATAGGCCTTAATGCAGTAGATCTGGATCTAAGAGTCAAGTCCGTAACTCCAAGGCGTATCATGATAGCTGACAGGATGAAAAAAGACAGCCTTGGCGAAGAGTTAAGAGTTTTGTATGTAGCACTTACAAGAGCCAAGGAGAAGCTTATAATAACAGGCCAGATAGGTAAAATGGATACGTTCATACAAAATGAGCAGTATCTGGCTTTTAGTAAAGGACCTAAAGATCAGGAACAGCTCCTTCCCTATTCTGCAAGGAATAAAGCCGGAGATTATCTGACCCTTATCCTTCGCTCTATGATAGGACATCCTGCGATGAAGGAAGTCGCAGATGCTCTTGGCGTAGACGTAAGCCTTATAGGATATGACAAGATAGCTGTTACGGACTCAGAGAACTGCAATACCGCAATTGAGGCAGCAGGCATAACTCCTCCTGCCAAGATAAAACTTGTGTATTCCGGTGATCTAAACTCTATGGTGCTCAAAGACCAGGTTGATAGTGTGATACGTAGGGAGAAACTTGAAGGCGGCATAACACCTCTTGATATAGATCAGGATCTTGGCAAGGCACTTGCAGATAACTTTGCTTTTGAATATGGTCACAAGGAATATGCTTCGCTATATACCAAGACAACAGTATCTGAACTAAAAAGAGCTGCTTATACCGAAGCTCTAGAGCCTGATACCAGGATCATAAGATCAGATGAAGAAGAATATGTCCCAAGATTCATCAAAGGTTTCGATGACGAAGATAAGCTGTCGGGAGCAGGAAGAGGAACAGCTTACCATAGAGTTATGGAACTTCTGGATGATGAGATACTGGCCAAAGATGACATTACTGCAGCGGACATTCTTGATTTTCTAAAACGTAAAGAGTCAGAAGGAAGAATGGACGAGCCGTCAGTAAAGAGCATCTATGCCAAAGATATCGTGGCATTCCTTGATACAGAACTTGGAAAGAGATTCAGGCAGGCTTCTATCAGGGGAGACCTATACAGAGAGCGTCAGTTCATGATGGGAATCCCGGCAACAGAAGTATCTAAAGATCTTCCTGATGGCGAGATCATGCTGATACAGGGTGTTATCGATGCATGGTTTGTAGAAGGAGATGAGATAGTGCTTGTAGATTACAAGACTGATCGTGTAAAGGAGGCATCTGAACTTCTATCAAGGTACAAGGTCCAGATAGATTACTACACAAGAGCTCTTGAAAGGATGACCCATAAGAAGGTCAGGGAGCGGTACCTGTACTCCTTTGCACTTAGCGAAAGCGTAGTCATATGATTGATGTATAAAAACTTCTCACCAGCCAAGGAAGCGTCCCTTCGGATTTGCTGGTGCTGCCATGGCTGGTGAGAAGCTTTTTTATGACAAAATTCAGATCTATAGAAAGAGGCTGCTACCTTAAATTGAAAATACATTTAAGGAAGCAGCCTCTGATTTTGGCAATGTGATATTATGAAGCCAGCTTATTTACAGCGATTCTCTTGGAATCAGCTTCGTTGGCAGCAACTCTGATCTGATTAAGTCCCTTTCTGACAGCAGGGATGAGGAGCACTACGATAGTGATAGCTGCTTCTGTGATGATATACAGTCCGTTATATCCAAATGAATATACCCATACATTCTGACCTTCAGGAGCATACATTCCGAAGAAGATAACACCTGACAGAACTGCAAATACCATACGGCCTACTATACCTATTAAATATCCGGAATACAATCCGTATTTTCTGGTGCTTGTAAGACCTGAAAGTCCCAGCGCTGTGAATGAGAATATATAGTCGAACAGCATCTGAGGGAAGCTTATGATATAAGGGTCTACGATCATCTGCAGAAGACCGTATGCAAGTCCTGCCATAAGTCCGCTTCTAAGACCATACAGATATCCAACAAAGCATACAAAAAACATGGATAGAAGGGTTATAGATCCACCCTGTGGCATTTTGAAAATCTTGACATTAGAAAGTACAAATGCAAGTGCTATGCACATGCCTGATACTACAAGCTGGCGTGTGCTGAATTTGTGCTGGTCTTTGGTGTTCTTAAAAAAACATGCGGCTACAACTGCAGCGATCAGCACGATAATAAGGGCTGCGTAGCCTGCGGTAGTGAATGAATAAGTGGTTTCGCCATCACTTGTGACAGCATTGAAGAATAATGACATTGAATATCCCTCCTTGCAGCATTAGCTGAAAAAATGTAATAAAATATTAGTTTTTTGAATATGCCCAAGGAAACGATCCGTTAGAATTAGTGCGTCACACTTACAGAAAGTTGATAATGAAATGCTTCCTTACGCCGGTATTACCCGGTTCAAGTAATAAGGGTCAAGCCATGTTATCAGTATAACAAAAGGCTCTTCTCAGCAAAGCTCCCCTAGCAGGTATTCAATTCTTAACCTTATTAAATCTAACACAGTAAGAGGATTTATTCAAGATATCCTTTGAACATAACCTTCCCTCAAACGTCATATTGATAAGAAACGAAATAATGCACAAAAAGTTCCGTAACTATTTATGCATTTTGAATATAATGGCTATTGCGTGAATGTGTCATTATATCGTACATTTAATAATGCGCACGTATGATAATCCATATATCCAAAGGGAGACGAAAACATGCTGAAGTACGTACTATTTGATCTTGATGGCACATTAACAGATTCCGGTCTTGGCATTACCAAGGCTGCGCAGTATGCGCTTAAAGACCAGGGAATAGATGAACCCGATCTTTCTAAACTTGGGTTCTTCGTAGGACCTCCGCTCAATGTAACATTTATGGAGCGATATGGTATGGACGAGCAGCATATGCTTAATGCCGTAGCCAAGTTTCGAGAATATTATAATCCTATCGGGGTATTTGAAAATAAACCTTATGAAGGTGTTGAAGAAATGCTCAAAGCTTGTCACGAGGCAGGTCTTAAGATAGCTATCGCATCCAGTAAGCCTGAAGTTATGGTCTATAAGGTGCTCAATCACTTTAAGCTTACATCATATTTTGATGTTATCGTAGGAAGTGAGCTTGACGGTCGCCGTACTGACAAGAACGAAGTAGTAGAAGAGGCTCTTAGAAAGCTTATGGCCAATGCTGATGAGACAGCAATGGTTGGTGACAGATGCTATGACATGGTTGGAGCAGTCAATCATGACCTTATGGCTCTTGGCGTAACCTATGGCTACGGAACATATCTTGAATTAAAAAATGCCGGAGCAGACAAGACTTTTGATACTGTAGAAGATCTTAAGAATTACCTGCTGGCGGCATGTGGTGCACTTAAGAAGTGCTGCTGATATATTCAGCGTATTTGTTTATATCCTGTTTTTTGAGCTTAGCTCTTATTTTGGTTCCTTCCGGAAGATATTCAGTAGTAAGGACTTCACTTCCATCGAGGATAGCAGCAACAACTGCTCCTTGAGAATATGGAATTATAAGTTCGCATTCCTGACTCCCTTCCAGAAGGACTTTGTCTATAAGGGACAGTAGTTCTTCTGTTCCGATATCCTTTTTTGCAGCCATATATATTCTGTGATCACGAACATATGGAAGCTGAACCATTGTAGATCCCTGTTCATCAGCTATATCTGATTTGTTGAAGACATATATTTTAGGTATATCCCCGGCGCCAATCTCAGACAGTGTCTTATCAGTGACTTCCATATGCCTGTTATAGTCAGGATCAGAGAAGTCTATAACTTCCAGTAGAATATCAGCATATTTGATCTCTTCAAGAGTTGATCTGAAAGCTTTGACAAGTGTTGTTGGAAGATCGTCTATGAATCCTACTGTATCTGATAGAAGAAATGACCTGTGACCTGCAGGAGATATCTTTCTTACAGTAGTATCAAGGGTAGCAAAGAGCATATCCTGTTCCAGAACCTTCTTGTCATCAGTATTACCATCCGCATAGTCTGTAAGGAGATGATTCATGATGGTTGATTTGCCGGCATTGGTATATCCTACAAGTGCTACCTTGGGAACAGAAGATGATAGTCGTCTGTTTCGCTGAGTAGATCGTTCCTTACTTACTGCTTCAAGTTCTCTTCTAAGTTCTGCAAGGCGGTGTTCGATACGACGCTTGTCAAGCTCTAGTTGTTTCTCGCCGGCACCTTTGCTTGACTTAGAACCGGAAGCTCCTCCTTGCCTTGTAAGACCTTTCCTCATATGGGAAAGTCTTGGCAGGAGATACTGAAGTCTTGCAACCTCTACCTGGAGTCTGGCTTCTCTTGTTCTTGCTCTATCTGCAAATATTAAAAGGATAAGAGCTGTCCTGTCGATAATTTCTCTGTCGAGGATCTTCTCAAGATTTCGTATCTGCATAGGTGACAGTGTCTGATTGAAGATAACAGCATCAGCATCGTCATATTCGATCCTTGCTTTTATCTCGTCAACCTTGCCGCTTCCAACAAAAGTGGCCTGCACAGGTGACTCAGCATTCTGAGTCACAACAGCGCAGACCTTCATTCCTGCCGCTTCAGATAGACCTCTGAGTTCCTGCATGGAACTTGCAAAGACGTCTTCATCGCGATCTGTATTAAGTCCGACCAGTATTACGACCGGTTTCTTTTCTTCTTTTATGATATCTATCATTATAAGAGCTGAATTCCGTTCTCTGCGCAGGCTTTCTCGGTCTCAAGTGGCCATAGAGAGCTCTGAACTTCACCTATATGTGCCTTGCGCAGGAAGAACATACATATACGTGACTGTCCGATACCACCACCGATAGTATAAGGAAGTTCCTTATCAAGGATTGCTTTCTGGAAAGGAAGCTTAGCACGATCTGTGCAGCCTGCCTTCTCAAGCTGAGATTTAAGTGAGTTCTCATCTACACGGATACCCATGGATGAAAGCTCAAGTGCGATATCAAGTACAGGATAGTATACAAGGATATCTGCATTAAGTTCCCAGTCATCATAGTCAGGAGCACGTCCATCGTGAGGCTCGCCTGATGCAAGTTTATCGCCGATCTTCATGATGCATACAGCACCTTTGGCCTTGGTGATGTAGTATTCACGTTCCTTGGGAGTGTATTCAGGGAACATATCTTCAAGTTCCTGAGTTGTTATAAAGAAGATATCATGAGGCAGGATCTCTTCGATATAGTCGTACTGGATAGAAAGGAACTTTTCAGTCTTTCTAAGGATCTTGTAAACCTGGCGTACTGTCTCCTTGAGATAGTCAAGATTACGGTCTTCCTTGCGGATAACCTTCTCCCAGTCCCACTGATCTACGAATATAGAATGAATGTTGTCAGTCTCTTCATCGCGGCGGATAGCATTCATATCTGTATAGAGACCTTCTTCTATATTAAAGCCGTATTTCTTAAGAGCGAATCTCTTCCACTTGGCAAGTGACTGAACTATCTCACCTGTATGATCCTTATCATTGAGGATATCGAATGCTACAGGACGTTCAACACCATTGAGGTTATCATTAAGGCCTGATGTAGGATCTACAAACAGAGGAGCTGATACACGCTGAAGATTAAGGCGTGCTGAGAGCATGCTCTGGAAAAAGTCTTTGACTGTTTTGATAGCAACCTGTGTATCATGGAGACTAAGCTCGGAATGATACTCTTTTGGAAGTTTAAGTTTCTCCATAATGGTATATACCTTTCGAATTTTGTATAAAAAAACTACTTTCTTATTAAAACTCTTTTTTTTTATTCATTTCAAGAGAAGTTTGAATAAATGTGAGCTGATTTTTATACAAGAATAGAAGTGATAAAACTGGTGCGCAAAAATGCGCGGATGAGTAAGTAATCATTTTATGAAACGAATCAGAAAAAGTCACGAAAATATATATCAAATACACGTAAAAATGATAATAATACATACAAATATGATAATTATTGAGCATTATTAAGCGCCTTTGAGTATATTTGATGGTAAAGTTTGTGCAATATTTAGCCCTGTAAAGCCTTTACAATCATCATGTATGATTTATAATAAATTGAAATTGAACGAGGAAATGTATAAGTTCGATTCGGTTTTTGGTATGAACTTCATCTTGTAAGAGATTGATGCTATTAGTATCATGATGGAGTCATGGGTTATTGATATACGGTTTCGGCAATGCCGTATATAAGAAAGGATGTTTTGATAATGGTAAAAGAGAGAATACAGCACGTTATAAAGTTATCACCTTCACAGGTCAAGGATTTTGTAAGAGCTGCAGAGAAGTGCGATTTTGATATTGATATTTCTTACGGTCATGTTGTAGTAGATGCCAAATCTATCCTTGGTATCCTCGGACTTGATCTTACTAGAAAGCTTACAGTAAGCTTCTTTGGACAGAATGAAGATTTCGAATCATATCTTGCAGGTGTTGCAGTATAATTTCTTATATTAAGTTAATTAGATCTTTTATGATTATAAAGCTCTTCGTGGTATAATCCATGAGGGGCTTTTTTCTATGCCTTTTTACATAAAAATAATCATAGATCAACATGAGGTTTATTAATGCAGATCAGAATCTCTGTCAGAGGCCTTGTCGAGTTCATATTACGACAGGGTGATATAGACAATCGAATACATACATCAGCTGAAAATGCCATGCTTGAAGGCGGCAGGATCCATCGTAAGATTCAGAAACAGCAGGGATCCAGTTACCATGCTGAGTATCCTCTTTCTTATAATATACATTCGTCCAAGTATGACCTTATCATCGAAGGACGTGCAGACGGAATCATAGAAGAAGATCCTGTTATCATAGATGAGATAAAAGGAACATACAAAAATCTTGATCACATGGATGAACCTGTGCCTGTACACCTATCGCAGGCTAAGGTTTATGCGGCCATATATCTGATTCAGAATTCGCTGGAACAGATTGGGGTCAGGATGACCTATTGCAGTCTTGAGACAGAAGAGATCAAAAAATTTGACTATACCTATTCTGCTTCACAGATCGTGAGCTGGTTTGAAGACGTTGTCAGTAAGTATAGAGTATTTGCTGATTTCAAAGCAGAATGGAACAGTATATGTACAAACTCAATTAAGAATTGCCCATTTCCTTTTCCTTATAGGAAAGGCCAGAAGGAACTTGCTGCAGGAGTATACAGGACGATAGTTCATGGCAAAAAGCTCTTTCTTGAAGCTCCTACAGGTACAGGTAAGACTCTTACGACTGTTTTTCCTGCAATAGCAGCTATAGGGCAGGGCAAGGCAGAGAAACTTTTCTATATGACAGCCAAAACTCTTACAGCAGCTGCGGCATCAGATACTTTCCAGCTTCTTAGAAGAACCGGCAAACTTAGGTTTAAAACAGTAACCATAACAGCTAAGGACAAGATATGTCTTTCTAAAGAATGTGACTGCAATCCTGAGAAATGTCCATATGCCAAGGGACATTATGACAGGGTTAATGAAGCTATGCTGGATATGATGAGGAGCGAAGACAATTACAGCAGAGATACTATTTTGTATTATGCAAGGAAGCATATGGTATGTCCCTTCGAGCTGTCACTTGATATAAGCCTTTTTGCTGATGGGATAATCTGTGATTATAATTATGTTTTTGATCCTTTTGTGTATCTTAAAAGATACTTTGCTGAGAACAATTCAGGAGAATATATATTCCTCATAGATGAGGCTCACAACCTTGTAGACAGAGGCAGGAGTATGTATAGCGCAGACCTTATGCTATCCCCTTTGGCTGATCTTAAAGAGATGCTTTCGGGAGCCTATGTACCTTTTAAATCTCATATGACAGCCCTTTATAACCAGATTATGTCTATGGCGAATTCTTCTGACAGACCTATGATGCTAGAGACTATAGAACCTCTTGTGGAGATGATAGACAGACTTTCTTCGTCTATGTCATCATATCTTGATGATAATTCGGAAGGTCCTTTCCATGATGAGATAGTTAATTATTATTTTGAGCTTTCAAGATTTCTTACAATCTATGATAAGCTTGATGACCATTACAGGATATATCAGGAATGGGATGATAAAGAAGGTTTCAGGATAAGACTTTTGTGCGTGGATCCGTCACTAAATCTGGGTGCATGTATGTCAAGAGCCGTATCTACGATACTGTTTTCGGCTACATTTCTTCCCATACAGTATTACAAAGAGCTTCTGGGCGGAGATGATGAAGACTTCGAGATGTATTCAAGTTCAAGCTTTGATCCTGACAAAAGATGTATCATAATAGCCAAGGATGTCACAAGCCGCTATGCTATGAGAGGGCCGGAGCAGTATGAGAAGATATCTGAATATATTCATAGGATCGTACAAAAAAGACGTGGCAACTATATGGTATTTTTCCCATCTCATGCATTTCTTGAAGAGGTATATGATGTATATCTATCCAAATATGCAGAAATTGATGGAGCGCAGGTCCTTGCTCAGGGGAGCAATATGTCAGAAGAAGAGCGTGAGATGTTCCTTGATATGTTCTCTGAGGGCAATAATGTGAATCTAAGTGACCTTATCAATATGGAAGTAGATATTGAGGATGACAGGATCGTTATAGGATTCTGTGTTACGGGAGGAATATTTTCTGAGAGTATAGATTTAAGGAAAGATTCACTGATAGGGTCCATAATTGTGGGATGTGGTATCCCTCTTGTCTGCAATGAAAGGGAAGTTTTAAGACATTTCTTTGATGAAAACGGAAGAGATGGATATGACTTTGCTTACAGGTATCCTGGCATGAACAAGGTGCTTCAGGCAGCGGGACGCGTCATCAGGACAGAAGAAGATACAGGTGTAGTAGCACTTCTTGATAACAGATTCCTTCAAAGTAGCTATAGATCGCTATTTCCAAGAGAATGGAATGATGTTGAAACGGTTACGACTCAGACGGTCAATAATGCGATAAGTGAGTTTTGGGCGCGGTTAAGCCAAACTCAGGACTAGTTTGAGGCCCTGATATAATAAATCATAAAAATCAGCAAATAGGTTAACATAAACTTTTTTGATCAAGATATATGTTAACCGAACAATTGCATAAAATTGTTCGAATTTTTGCAAAAAAAGCATCTGTGAAGGTACAAAAGTAGTTAAAAGATCATGAAACTGACACTAATGTCTATGTGGATAACTCCGTGGAAACTGGGGATTATTTAAAAAACGAGTTTCAAGAATCGCATAAGAACGCTATTTTGACAAACTTATGAAATACCGTTAAACGCGTAATGGATTTTGGAACAAGAACTGGTGTAGTCAATAGAATTATGTAAACCATAAAACGTATGACACAGGTGTCATTTTTCTGATAAAATCATATTTGGATATATAAAAGTTATATTCTTGTTATGAGATCATGAACTTAATATATTTTGAATAAAACTTGACAAGTCTTATGCAAGTGATAAGATAAAAATAATTTTAATATGGCGTAGGTAGTTTTATAGATGCCTTCGCTTAGGCGATAAGGAAGAGGAGTAAGGTTACAGACACTCAACAGAGAGCATTTGATAGGGTGGAAAAATGCGTGTTGTCGTATCCCGAAGGTAGCTTCTGGACATGGTACATAGAAATGCATCCATGCATTTCTAAAAACGTATTATGTACTAGCCGGATTGCTCAGAAAGTATTTGTATGAATACAAAGGCAGTCCCGGGTGCTCTCCGTTACAGGCTAAATGAGCATGGATCTTTTGTACTGGTCCATGGAATCAAGGTGGTACCGCGTTTATGACGCCCTTGGCCGATAATGTCCGGCCGAGGGCTTTTATTATTGCAATAAATAGCCAGGCAGTGGACGAAACCAGATCATAGTCATAAGAAAGGAAGAAACCATGAAAAAAGAACTGGCAAAGAATTATGATCCTCAGGGTATTGAGAATCGTCTTTACAGCAAGTGGGAAGAAAAAAAGTATTTCCATGCAGAAGTTGATGAAACTAAGAAACCATTCACTATTGTGATCCCGCCCCCAAATATCACAGGACAGCTCCATATGGGACATGCCCTTGATAACACAATGCAGGATATTCTCATTAGATATAAGAGAATGGAAGGATATAATGCACTCTGGCAGCCAGGAACAGACCATGCTTCCATAGCAACAGAGGTTAAGGTTATAAATGAGCTCAAGAAGCAGGGCATCACCAAGGCTGATCTTGGTCGTGAAGGCTTCCTTGAGAAGTGCTGGGACTGGAGAAAAGAGTACGGCGGACGTATCGTTAAGCAGCTCAAAAAACTCGGTTCTTCATGTGACTGGGACAGAGAACGTTTTACAATGGATGAAGGCTGTAACAAGGCCGTTACCGAAGTATTCGTTAAGATGCATGAAAAAGGATATATTTACAAGGGCAAGAGAATGGTTAACTGGTGCCCTATATGTAAGACCTCTATCTCAGATGCAGAAGTAGAATACAAAGAGCAGGCAAGCCATTTCTGGCACATCAAGTATCCTCTTATCGAGGACGATGGAACTGTTTCTACAACTAAGTTCCTGGAGTTTGCAACAACACGTCCTGAGACTATGCTTGGTGATACAGCAGTAGCTGTAAACCCTGAAGATCCAAGATACAAGGATTATATCGGCAAGAATGTAATGCTTCCTATAATCAACCGTCCTATTCCTGTAGTTGGCGATGAACACGCTGATATGGAATTCGGTACAGGTGTTGTTAAGATCACTCCCGGTCATGACCCTAACGACTTTGAAGTTGGTAAGCGTCATAACCTTGAAGTTATCAACATACTCAACGACGATGCTACTATCAATGAAAAGGGTGGCAAGTTCGAAGGTATGGACCGCTACGAAGCAAGAAAGCTTATCGTAGAAGAGCTTGATAATATGGGACTTTTAGTATCCATAGAAGATATGACTCACAACGTAGGAACTCACGACAGATGCGGTGAGACAGTTGAGCCTATGGTTAAAGATCAGTGGTTCGTTAAGATGGACGAGCTCATCAAGCCTGCAGTTAAGGCTATTGAAGATGGCGAGATCCAGCTTATTCCTAAGTCTATGGAAAAGACATATTATAACTGGACCAATAACATCAAAGACTGGTGTATATCACGTCAGCTCTGGTGGGGACACAGAATCCCTGCATGGTACTGTGATGAGTGCGGTGAGATCGTTGTTGCCAAAGAGGCACCTACAGTATGTCCTAAGTGCGGATGCAAGCATCTGACACAGGATCCTGATACACTTGATACATGGTTCTCATCAGCCCTTTGGCCTTTTGAGACACTTGGATGGCCTGAGATCACAGAGGATCTTAAGTATTTCTATCCTACAGATGTTCTTGTAACAGGATACGATATCATCTTCTTCTGGGTTATCAGAATGATATTCTCAGGATTTGAACAGATGGGAGAGAAACCTTTCAAGACAGTTCTGTTCCATGGTCTTGTAAGAGACTCTCAGGGTCGTAAGATGAGTAAGTCACTTGGTAACGGTATCGATCCTCTTGAGATCATCGATCAGTACGGCGCTGATGCACTTCGTCTTACACTTATTACAGGTAATGCACCTGGTAACGATATGCGTTTCTACATCGAGCGTGTTGAGAACAGCCGTAACTTTGCCAATAAGGTATGGAATGCTTCACGTTTCATCATGATGAATATGGGTGATGATGAAGAGAGTGCTATCAATAAGCCTGCACCAGAGGGACTTGAACCTGTTGACCACTGGATACTGTCCAAGTTCAATAACACTGTAAAAGAAGTTACAGACAACATGGACAAGTTTGAGATGGGTATCGCTGTTCAGAAGGTTTATGACTTTATCTGGGAAGAGTTCTGTGACTGGTACATCGAGATGGTTAAGCCTAGACTCTACAACTCAGACAATAAGGTATCAAGAGATGCTGCTATGTGGACACTTCAGACTGTTCTTATAGGCGGTCTCAAGCTCCTTCATCCGTTCATGCCTTTCATTACAGAGGAGATCTTCTGCACTATTCAGGACGAAGAGGAGTCTATCATGATCTCTTCATGGCCTGTATACAAGGATGAATGGAACTTCGCTGATGATGAGAAGAGTATTGAGACTATCAAGGAAGCTGTTCGCGGTATCCGTAACGTTAGAACTCAGATGAATGTTGCACCAAGCCGTAAAGCTAAGGTATTCGTAGTATCTGATAGCGATGAGATGCTTGATATCTTCAGAACAGGTAAGCTTTTCTTTGAGTCTCTTGCATATGCTAACGAATCAGTATGCCAGAAGGACAAGGAAGGAATTGCAGATGATGCAGTTTCTGTAGTTATCCCCGGATGCAATATCTACATTCCTTTCGCAGAACTCGTAGATATAAAGGCGGAGATAGAGCGTCTTAATAAGGAGAAGGGCAAGCTTGAAGGTGAGCTTAAGAGATCACAGGCTATGCTCTCTAACGAGAAGTTCCTTTCTAAGGCTCCTGAAGCTAAGATTGCTGAGGAAAAAGAAAAGCAGGCAAAATATAAACAGCAGTATGATCAGATTGTTGAAAGACTTGCTCAGCTTGAGAAATAATAGTATTAAAATGTGAGATCATAATAACGATACGGTCTTACATCATTACAGAAAAAACGGTATATCCGCAGGTAAAAATATAGTGCCTGCGGATATATATTTATAGAGGACTCGCTTGCTCACGGCATAAGCTTAAAGATGAATGAGTCAGCACATCATATCAAAGCAGGCAATGGAATATATGACTTACAATACAAATGATCTCAAACAGAATATTATTAATATAAAAAACATACAAAAACAAAACAAACTGACTCTTGCAGCGTGTGAGGAGTTTCTAAATAGCCTGCCTTACTGCACAGTCAAGCATACTATTTCTGAAAACAAAGCTTTTCTTGAATATATGAAAAGCCCTGACAAGGATATGAAGATCATCCATGTTGCAGGAACCAACGGCAAGGGCTCCGTATGCAATTATGTATCATCGATACTGCTGCATAGTGGCTATCATATAGGAATGTTCACTTCTCCTCATCTTGTAGATATTACGGAGAGGTTCAAAATAGATGGATCAGATATATCCGAAGATGTATTTAGAGATGCTTTTTGCAAAATCCTTGACATTATAGAGAGATACAATAAGCAAAAAGATCACACGTATTCAATAAATAAGACAGATAAAATAGATGAAGACGATGCTGGTTTCTTTTTTCCATCATACTTTGAATATCTTTTCTTTATGTCGATGATAGTATATACGGATCATCCGGTAGATTATCTGGTACTTGAAACAGGCCTTGGCGGGCTTTTGGATGTTACAAATACTATAGATAAGCCTGTAGTATGTGTGATTACTGAGATCGGCATGGATCATATGCAGTATCTTGGAGATACTTATGAGAAGATAGCAGCTCACAAGGCAGGGATTATCAAACCGGACGTACCGGTTATCTTTTTTGACAAAAGACCTGAGAGCACACAAGTAATCCGTGAAACTGCCATGCAAAAAGGTGCCAGAACCCATATGATTTCAGAAGAAAGCATAAAAAACGTCAAGCTTTGCAGGGATGATGAGGGCAATAAGTACGTTGATTTTTGCTATGATTCTGAGTATTATAATTATGTTGGATTATGCCTTCATACAAGTGCAATATATCAGACTCAGAACAGTGCACTTGCCATAAGTTGTATCGAAGAACTCAAGAATACAGGGGCTTTGGTATCTTATGATGATATAAGGATGGGATTATCTGGTGCTATGTGGCCATGCCGCATGGAAGAGATAAGACCGGGATTTATAGTAGATGGAGCGCATAATACAGATGGAATGGAAGCTTTTCTTGCAAGTACAAGGGATATAGACACGAAAGGTCGCAAGATTCTACTGTTTGGAGCTGTTTCAGACAAACAGTACAAGCTGATGGCTTCCATGATCGGTGATAGCAGGATATTTGACATTATCGCGGTGACTTGCCTTAAGACTTCAAGATCTTTGGACATGGACAGACTTACAGATGCATTTAAAGGTTATGACAATGTATCATTTTATGATAGCGTATCAGAAGCTACCGCATATATAGATTCAATTAGAACACAAGACGATTTGATCTTTGCGGCCGGTTCATTATATTTGGCCGGTCAGCTCAGGGAGACATATGATTAATTTCGAAGAAGAACTCAAAAAATTCCGCCCAAGCCTTGAAATAGAAGATGCTGAAGAACTGATACATAATCAGGATCTTGATGATATGGCGGATATTCTTGTAAGGATGATGAAAGAAGCTGAAAATGCTCCCAAAAAATCCAAGAATGGGCGAGGCAATATATGATTTGCTACAGATGCGGAAGTACTCTAACTGAGAGCGAGTTCTGCCCGGAATGTGGTGAAAATGTAGCCTTGTACAAAAAGGTTATAAGCCTTTCCAATGTATATTATAATGACGGCCTTCAGAAGGCTACAGTCAGAAATCTTTCCGGTGCTATTAACTCTCTTCAGCACAGTATAAAACTTAATAAAAATAATATCGAGGCCAGAAACCTTCTGGGCCTTGTCTATTATGAAGTTGGCGAAGTCGTTCCGGCTCTGTGTGAATGGGTCATAAGTAAGAACCTTCAGACATCAGACAATCATGCAGATGACTATATGGAAGAGCTTCGCAACAATCCTACTCATCTGGATGTTGTAAACCAGTCTGTAAGAAAATATAATGTAGCACTCAGATACTGCGAAGAAGGAAGCCTTGATGTTGCAGTTATCCAGCTCAAAAAAATACTGCAGTCCAATCCTAATTTTCTTGCAGCTCATCAGCTCCTTGGACTTTTGTATCTTAACAACGGTTCATATTCCAAGGCCAAAAAAGAGCTTACAAGAGCTCTTCGAATAGATAACGGAAGCACCAAGACCAGGTTTTATCTTCAGGAAGCGGAGAAGATGTTGTCTCCTGATGATGACGATGATAAGACTGTCAAGGAGAGATCCGAAACAGGTGATGTTATCGAGTATAGAAGCGGTAATGATACTATCATCCAGCCTGTACATAGTATGCAGCCCAAAGGAACAGTATCTCTTATAAGTGTGTTTATAGGTATAGTACTGGGACTTCTTGCAGCAATATTCCTCGTACTTCCTGCCAAGATACAGGATATCAATGATGAGGCAAGCGCAAGGATTGCTGCTATAAGCGAAGAAGGTGACCTTAAGTCATCGCTTCTTCAGGAGAATCAGAATACTGTAAATGATCTGAATGACCAGATAGCAGACCTTCAGGCGACAATAGAGTCTTATTCAGAGAACGATGTTACAGTTGAAGCTATGAATGAGCTGATGGCAGCAGTTGATGTATACATTCAGACGCCAAATGATACAAAGAGTATAGCTCAACATATGGATCTTGTTAATATGGACAAGATAAGTGAATCAGCATCTGAAGAGTTTTCTACTTTGTATGGCACTATGATGGAGCTGGTAGGACCTACACTTAGCGATTATTATTATAAGCTTGGTTATAAAGCATATACTTCACAGGACTATGACAGCGCGATAACAGATCTTGCCAAATCTTACGGCTATGACAATACCAATGAGCCTGCTCTGTACTTCCTTGGAAGTGCATATTATGAAAACGGCGATTATGACAAGGCCAAGAAAGCATATAATGAAGTCATGTCACTGTTCCCGGATACCAAGTATGCTAATAATGCAGAGACCAAGATTGCAGAGATCAATAATTTAGAAGAGTGATTATAGATTATGGAACGAGTTATGGAATTTAAGATGGAGCGTCCCGGCCTTTTGAAAGAAGGCGATACCATCACGGTCACAGAGGGAGTTCTTCCGAGTAATTATTATTATACAATTGATCCGTCTCTTGCTATGAGTGGCAATTATCCTTTTAATCAAAGGATGCTTGCAAGAGAAGGTAAGGTCATTAAAGTGGAAGAGAATGCCAGAGGCTTCTACGTTACAGCGGTATTTGAAGAACAGGAAAACAAATCTGTTTTTTAAAAACGCTTTGGATCATGTGTATTTAGTATAAGTATTATTATTTGTACTATAAGTATTTTTTTAAATCTATATCTAAGGAGGAAGTTATTATGAAAAAAGTATCTACAGACAAGGCTCCGGCAGCTATCGGACCATATTCACAGGGTATAATCGCGGGAGATTTCCTTTATGCATCAGGTCAGATTCCGATCAATCCTGCAACAGGTGAGATTGAAGGAGCTGATATCGAAGAGCAGACTGATCTTGTATGCCGCAATATCGGAGAGATATTAAAGGCAGCAGGAACAGATTATGAGCATGTAGTTAAGACAACATGCTTCCTTGCAGATATGGGCGACTTTGCCAAGTTCAACGGAGTATATGAGAAATACTTTACAGGTAAGCCTGCAAGAAGCTGTGTTGCTGTCAAGCAGCTTCCTAAGAATGTACTGTGCGAAGTTGAGATAATTGCTTATCTTAAATAAATTATTCTATGATATATGTCAATTAAGAACCGGGGGATACTCAGAATGAGGGGACGAGATAAAGCGCTTATTGCTATGGCTCTTACAATGGTGATGATGCTAAGTGGATGCTCATCATCACAAACAGATAATCTTCTTGATTCCGGAATCAAATATATTCAGGATCATGAGTATCAGAAAGCTAAAGAGACGCTTGAAAAGGCTCTTTCACAGGGCGCAAGCGAGCATGACTGCTGTAGGGCTCTTGGCATATGCTCTTTGGAGCAGGGCGATTATGATAGTGCTATAGAGTACTTCAAAACAGCTCTATCCTCAGGCAATGGCATAATTCATGATGTAGACTTTGATACCAACTTCTATCTTGCCAAGGCATATTATCTTAATGATGATTACAGTGATGCTATTAGTGTATATAATGCGATACTGAATCTTCGAAAGAATGATAAGAATGCTATATACATGCGAGGCGTCTGCTATCTGGAACAGGGAGATCATGATCTTGCAATGACGGACTTCCAGACTGTTATGAAGCTGGATCCTAAGGGATATGACAGGATCATAGAGATCTATCAGCTCCTTGCAGACAACGGGTATGAAGATGAGGGCATAGAAATCCTTGAAGGCGTAAGGGATCAGAACCATATGACCAACTATGAACTGGGACAGATAGCTTTCTATCTTGGCAATAACGCTCAGGCTCAGAACTATCTGGAGCTTGCCAGGAATGAAAAGAATGAGATGGACAAATCACCTATCATCCTGCTCCTTGGCCAGACCGGTGAGAAACAAGGTGATTATAACTATGCAATAAGTGTATATAAATCATACCTTGAGGAAAATGGCGAGCATGCTGAGATATACAACAGGTTGGGACTGTGTGAGATGCAGATGGCTGTATCTTACAATGATATAAGTTATTACAGCATGGCTATTAATGATTTTGAAGCAGGTCTTGCACTTAATGATCCCAATGAGAACAAGGCGCTTCTTCGAAATGAGATAACAGCATATGAGTATACCGGAGATTTTGAAACAGCCAATTCTCTTATGAGTACCTATCTGTCATTGTATCCGGATGATGAAGAAGCTCAAAGAGAAGCTGTATTTATAGCAACAAGGATATAGATGTTGTCTCTGTAAGTACAGTATCTTCGAAGACTTAGCATAAGATACGTGTATGCTTGGCAGATGACTATGTCTAAAACAGTAAGTCTATGACAGTAGATTTATATCAGTAGATCTAAGTTAGTAAATAAAAAGGCAGTGGTCTTTCGATTAATGAAAAGACCACTGCCTTTGCTAGTGTACTGACTCATTCATGTTTGATCAATTATGAACGAGTCACCACACTAGTGTATAAGCATGAAAATGTATTCTAAAATGAATCTTGAAACACAACTATACTAATCTTATATAAAACATCAGT
This sequence comes from Butyrivibrio fibrisolvens, assembly GCF_023206215.1. Taxonomy (NCBI): domain Bacteria; kingdom Bacillati; phylum Bacillota; class Clostridia; order Lachnospirales; family Lachnospiraceae; genus Butyrivibrio; species Butyrivibrio fibrisolvens. The sequence goes on along the minus strand of NZ_CP065800.1, from coordinate 3,925,425 downwards.
GCTGGAGATCATCAGGGATTCCGTCATGGTTTAGATCAACGCCGTGATCCATTCCGGGATATTCATCCATATGATGATGACCATCATGGTAACTTAAGTTCTGGGTCGCTACAGTTCTTCTGCGAAGTCTGCAGGCTTCTGACTGAGATAGAAGGAAGTCCTTGATCTCTTTGCCATGCTTGATATTCTTAAGCTCGATCTTGTCACCTGAAGCATCTGAAGCTACAAAGCAGGTTATAGTAGAGAGACCGAAAATCCTCTGGCCTAGAGTACGTTTGATATTAACATCAGCTATCTTGTAAAGATAGCAGTCATCTTCGTCGAGATTGAGAAGTCCCTTAATGACTACAAGGTCATTCTCATAGATCTGATAATGTGTGAAAGGCCACGGAATTCCAAAAAAGCGCAGACGCGTAGTCTCCTTGAATACTAGATTACCTTTGGCTGTAAGAGATGGACCTGATTCCATGATTGGATCTGCCATTGTACACCTCCTGTTATTTTGTGGTTTTTTCTTATAATAAGCGAAAACATAGTAAAAGTAAAGATTACTAATATGGGAACGGTGACGGAATCTTGTATATAATATAGGGCAAAATGTAGAAATTTAACGAAATTATCTAAAATAATGGCATTTTTGTCAGTAATGACATAAAATATAAATGCGATACTATTTTTTTATATCAGATTCAAAATATTATCTAGTTTTATGTACGGCTGGGGAGAGTGATATTAGCCGTATAGGGAGGAAATATGCCTAGGACCGGACTTAATGACACAATAAGTAGGATATTTGATACTTTTGTAGTTGTATCTAAGAGCCGATACGCAGTTGTGTATGATATCTTTAATCACTATGCAAGATGGTCAACCAATGCGGTAGAATTTTTCGGACTGTCAGGAGAATATATAGAGAATGCCGACGATGACTGGCACAAACGTATCCATCCTGATGACCGTAAGAATTATGAACAGCGTATAACCGCCATGATAGCAGGTATCAATCAGGAAGCTCCTATGGAGTATAGAGCTATGGACAAGAATGGTGAGTACGTAGCCTGCTCCAGCAAAGGAACTATCATAAAGGATTATTCGGGTAGACCTGCTTATCTTGCATTCTTTATTACCAATCACGGAATAGTTTCAAACAGAGATCCGATCACAGATACAGACAATCTGTATCAGCTGTTCAATGAACTTCGTCAAAGACGTGATCGCAAGCAGAAATCTGTTGTTCTTGTAATTGATACAATAAGATTTGATGATATTAACCGTACATACGGTTATTCTTTTGGTAATCAGCTTCTGAGAGCACAGGCAGATCTTTTTTCTAATCTTGTTAAGAGTGATGGCAAGATATACAGAGGTGATGGAACGAGCCTTGTAGCTATAACAGGTTCGCTGTCTCTTGATGAAGTAAGGCGTCTGTATTCGAGAATGCGTGAGCAGCTTAAGACTGCGTTCTACGTTGCCGGCACAAGAGTTCCTGTAAGTATTGCAGGTGGTATAGTCGTTGTTGAGAACTTTGCTCTTGATGAGCATACTATATATACAAGTGCCAAGTATGCTTTGGATGTATCCAAGGATATGAATCATGGCGGACTTGTAGTATATCACAATGAACATCAGGAACAGAATGCAAGACGTATAGAGCTCCTTGATGCAATACGTGCAGATATCATGAACAGATGTGAAGGCTTCTATCTTGTGTACCAGCCTATAGTATCTTCCAAAGATAATCATATGATAGGTGCAGAGGTTCTTATTAGATGGAAGAGTGAGAAATATGGCGAGGTAATGCCTGATACATTTATACCTCTTTTAGAGAATGACAGTGTATTCTTTGAGCTTGGTAACTGGATCCTAGAGCAGGCATTTAATGAGACTCGTGGAATAGTAGCAGTATTCCCTGATTTCATGCTCAATATAAATCTTACATTCATGCAGCTTGAGCGAAGCGAGTTCAGAACTTCTCTTATGGAACTGCTGCGACGTACCAGATTCCCGGTTAAGAATCTTACGCTTGAACTTACCAAGCGTTGCCGTGACATGAGTAGAGAGCATCTTAAGAGTCAGGTAGACTTTATGAAGTCACTTGGAAGCCAGATAGCTCTTGATGTGGAAGACTTTAGCTCACTTGATCTTCTAAGACTTCTTCCTATAGACCTTATCAAGGTTGACAGAAGATTCCTTAGAGATATAGACAAGAACCTTGTAAACCAGTACATAGTAGAAGCTATGTCAGGCTTTGCACACAACATGAATGTACATGTTGCACTTACAGGTATCGAGAATGCTGAGATGCTTGGCTTTGTAAGAGATAAGTTCCCTGCAGATTCTTTCCAGGGTTATTACTATTCCAAGCCTGTAAGTATCGAAGAGCTCAAGAAGCTTCCTTTGTATCATGCGACTTGACAGACGCTGAATTGATAAGAATTTAGATAAGAAAAAATAAAAGATTATTGTATATATTATTTTTATAATTTATATCATGATGATATATACGATATGTTTAACAAAATGAACATAAAAAAAGCTTTCTTACTGATGATCAAAATAGTAAGAAAGCTTTATTATTATTATTATTATCTCAAGCTTCCCATTTGGTGATACTGCACCATCCAAGTGGGAAGTTTAGTTATTATTTAGCCTTTGCCGTTCCAGCAGTATGTGCAGAGCTTGCAGGACTCTATACCGATACCTTCGATCATATCGTCAAGTCTGTGATAGTGAAGAGAAGTGAAGTTGAGCTGCTTTCTGATCTCTTCAAGCATTGCTGCGTACTGCTCTGAATCCGGATCTGTATATTTGTCAAGAGTTTCTCTTGAAGGATTAGGATTGCCTTCAAGCTGTTCGATAACTCGTCTTGTGATAAGTTCTCTGTCTGAGTTGGATCTGGAGAAGCTTATATAAGGACATCCGAATACAAGCGGAGGGCATGCGGGACGGATGTGTACTTCTTTAGCTCCCTTGTCATACAGATATTCTGTAGTCTCTCGTAGCTGTGTTCCTCTAACGATAGAATCATCGATAAGGAGGAGTTTTTTATCTTTGATAAGGTCCTCTATAGGGATCAGCTTCATCTTGGCAATAAGATTACGCCTTGACTGGATAGTAGGCATAAAGGATCTGGGCCATGTAGGTGTGTACTTAACAAATGGTCTTGCATATGGGATACCTGATCTGTTAGAGTATCCGATCGCATGTGCAACTCCGGAATCCGGAACGCCGGCGATAAGATCAGGATATACGTTCCTTCGCTGGATATCTCTGTCAGCAAGTTTGAAACCGCAGTTATATCTTGCCTGCTCTACATTGAGGCCTTCATAGGATGCTGCAGGGAATCCGTAATAGATCCAGAGGAATGTGCAGATCTTCATCTCTTTGCGGGGAGCTGAGAGTGTCTCTACTCCGTCAGCAGTAAGGAATACGATCTCTCCTGGTCCTAGTTCTTTATAAGGTTCATATCCAAGGTTAAGATATGAGAAGCTTTCAAAACAAGCACAGTATGCGCCTTCTTTATGGCCGATCTCTACAGGAGTACGGCCGAACTTGTCGCGGGCTGCATAGATTCCGTCTTTGGTCATAACAAGAAGTGTCATAGAACCCTTGATATGATCCTGAGCAAAGCGGATACCGTCTACTATGGTATCCTGCTGATTGATAAGAGAAGCTACAAGCTCAGTTGGATTTACATCTCCGCCGCTCATCTCAAGGAAGTGAGAACGGTTATTCTCAAAGAGTTTATCTGTAAGCTCGTCAACATTATTGATTCTGCCGACTGTAGTGATAGCATATGTGCCATGATGAGAGCGAACGATAAGAGGCTGAGGCTCAAAGTCTGAAATACAGCCTATTCCGATATTTCCTTTCATGTGAAGGATATCTTTGTCGAATTTAGGACGGAAGTTTGAAGATTCAATGTTGTGGATAGCGCGGTCAAAACCCTTTTCACTGTCGTATACCGCCAGACCTGCGCGTCTTGTTCCCAAATGTGAATGATAATCAGTTCCATAGAATAGATCAAAAACTGCATCCTCGTGAGATGCTAATCCGAAAAAACCACCCATGCATGCCTCTTTCTGGAATAAAATAGGGATTTTATTGCCATGTTTAAAATTGTAGTTTGAACGTTCAGTCAAACTTTTTGCCACGACAATAATACCATGAAATAAGTCATTAATAACTACAAAATTAATATTTTGTATAGTTGCATAAAAACAGTCCATTATAAAGGAAATTTATATCAAAATTTATATAGTCTAAAAAACCGCTTTATGAGTCGGTAGATTTATATGTAAAAAGGGAGGGAACGATTCATTGTCAGAAGCAGGGGATATTCCCGACAGACTCTTATAAAATCCTTCAAATAAGCCGAAAAATGATAAGGATAATTGTACAACAGATAACTTGCTAAGTATAAAAGAGGTTATGAGATATGGATAGTAGTTATATCACATTTGACAATGTTGTAAAGCAGTACAACATGGGTGAAGTGCCGATCAAAGCAGTAGACGGAGCATCTTTTACCATAGATAAGGGTAAGTTCACTATCATAGTGGGACCTTCCGGAGCCGGCAAGACTACAGTTCTAAATATGCTAGGAGGAATGGATGTATGTACATCAGGGACCATCATCGTGGATGATGTCCTTGTCAGCGGCTTTAACAGGCGTCAGCTCACTATGTACAGACGATATGATATAGGATTTGTATTCCAGTTCTATAACCTGATACAGAATCTGACAGCCAAGGAAAATGTGGAGCTTGCTTCCCAGATCTGTAAAGAGCCTATGGACGCCCTTGAAGCTCTCGAAAGAGTGGGACTTTCACATCGCGTCAACAACTTTCCTGCGCAGCTATCAGGTGGTGAACAGCAAAGAGTTGCCATAGCCAGAGCTCTTGCCAAGAATCCTAAGATACTTCTATGCGATGAGCCTACAGGTGCCCTTGACTATGTGACCGGCAAGCAGGTACTTAAGATCCTTCAGGATATGGCAAGAAAGCAGGGGATCACTGTAGTTGTCATAACGCACAACCTTGCTATATGCCCTATGGCTGATCGTGTCATACACATTAGAAACGGTAAGGCTGACAGAATCGATGATAATCTGCATCCTACAGATATAGAGGATATTGAATGGTAATTATAACTGATGCATTTAGAGAGATTAGAAAGTCAATAAAAAGGTTCTTATCACTGCTCCTTCTGGTAATGCTGGCGGCAGCTTTCCTGTCAGGTCTTCGTACTACATCACCTGACATGAAGTATACTGCGTCAAGATATTATAAGGACAGGAAGCTTATGGATATCCGTATGCTTTCTACCCTTGGCTTTATGGAAGAAGACCTTTTAAAGGTGTCTTCGTATGAAGGTGTTGCATATGCAGAAGGCTCAAGACAGGTAGATCTTCTGCTTGGGAATCTTGTAGTATCTGTTTTTTCAAATCCCGGTGATATCAACCTACTGTATCTAAAAGAGGGAAGGTATGCAACCAAGAATGGTGAGTGCGTAATAGACAGTTTACTTGTAGATGAGATGGGCCTTAAGGTTGGAGACGTCATCACGCTGACTGATCCTGATAAGGATGATGAGGATGATGAAGTCACAGAATCTGTGAATGATAATGCAGATACTGCAAAAGACGATCCTGAAATATCAACTGGTGAAAAAGATAAAAATGATAGTGTATCAGAAAATAGCAATACAGAATCCATAGAGACAGACGAAAGCGAAGATACAAACAAGGATGAAGCAAAACCTGCAGATTCAGAAAATGATAATACTATAAACACGGATTTTGATACAGAAGTTGATTCACAGGTAGATACAGATATTGAGGTGGCTTCTACCAGGCTTAATGACTATACCTTTACTATAGTAGGTATAGCGGACAGCCCTTTATTTGTATCTGTTGACAGAGGTACATCCAACATCGGTACAGGTACTATTGCAGCTTTCATATATGTACCGGAGACAGAATATGACTGGGATTACTATACAGCTATATATCTGATGCTGGATAAGACAGCTGATATGGAAGCTTATACTTCCGAATATGAAGACTATACCAAAGATTTTGCCAAGAAGATGGAAAGCTTTGCGGATGGTCTTGTAGAGTCCAGGTATGAATACCTGCATGATAAGAGTCAGAGTATACTTGATGACTGCCAGGCCAAAATTGATGATGGAAGAGTAAGGCTTGATGAAGCCCAGACTCAGATTGACGATGCACAGAGTAAAATAGATGACGGACTAAAAGAACTTGATGACACTCAGAAGATGATCGATGAATCGCCCTATGAGATGCCGGATGTGCAGGAACAGCTTGATGAATCGTATAAAGAGCTGGCAGATGCTCAGGAAGAGGTAGATGATGCCAAAGCAAAGATTGCAGATGCCAAATCAGAAATAGAAGATGGACAGACTAGGATAGACGATGCTCAAAAAGACATAGATGACATGGACACAGGTAAATCCTACGTCCTTTCAAGAAGCGGTAACACAGGATATATGAACTTCAAACAGGATGCTGAGAAGATGGGGGATCTTGCCAAGGTATTCCCTGTTATATTCTATCTTGTAGCAGCCCTGTCATGTCTTACGTCCATGACCAGAATGGTAGAAGATCACAGAGGCGAGATAGGAACACTTAAGGCACTTGGATATGGCTATAGCATGATCTCTATCAAATATATAGGCTATGCTTTCCTTGCAAGTTTTACAGGCGGAATTATAGGACTTATCTGGGGATGTACCCTTCTTCCTGTGCTATGCTTTACTGCATGGAAGGGGCAGTATACACTTCCTGATCTAAAGCTCATAGCACAGCCCGATATCTATATCATGTCTGTAGGTATAGCTGTAGTAGCTGTCACTGGTACTGCCTATCTTGCAAGCCGCGTAGAGCTACAGGCACGTCCTGCCAAGCTTATGAGACCTCGCGCGCCCAAGGCCGGGAAGAGAGTATTTCTTGAAAAAATAGGCTTTATATGGAACCGACTTAAGTTCTCTTCCAAAGTATCTTGCAGAAACCTGTTTAGATATAAGCAGAGATTCTGGATGACAGTAATAGGTATAGCAGGCTGTACATCGCTTCTGGTAGTAGGCCTTGGATTATATGACTCTTTATATACAGTAATAGACAAGCAGTTTGTAGAAGTCACCCATTATGATGCATATCTTGATATATCAGAAGATGTGACAAAAGATGAGCGTAGTGCTATAGACAATGAGATAGAAAACGCAGCTTTAGTAGCTGATCATATGGCTGTATATACCGACATGCCGGCATCAGTATTTGGAGATGACAGCATACTTGGAACATATATCATTGCAGTAAGAGATTATGATGCCTTTAAGAACTTTATCTCCATAGCGCATAGAACTGACAATAAAGAAGTTGTCATGACCAAAGAATCGGCTGATATTCAAAAAGGCACTGCCAAAGCTTTATTTACAGAGAAGCTGGCAGATACCTATGATGCGAAGATTGGAGATGAAGTCGAAGTTGTAATGTCAGATGACAGTGTTGTAAAACTCATTGTGGCTGACATCGTTGAGAACTACGTATACAACTATATATATGTTGATTTTGATGATCTGAATGCCATTACAGATGAGGAACTTTCTGATAACAGATTTATGCTCAAATATAATGAGAATGCCACTGATGAGCAGATTGATGATCTGTCTTCTAAGCTTGTAGCTATGGACGGTGCATCCTCATATACCAGGATCAATTCTGTAGTAGACAGATTCAGTAAATCTCTGGCAGCAGTCAATGTAGCTGTAGGTATCATAATAGTAGCTGCGGCAGCTCTTGCTTTTATAGTTCTTTATAACCTGACCAATATCAATATAACAGAAAGAGTAAGAGAACTTGCAACTCTTAAAGTTCTGGGATTTACTGACAAAGAGACTACCAATTATATATACAGGGAGAACACTGTCATGACTTTGGTAGGAATTGTTATCGGTCTATTCCTTGGAAAATACCTTCTCGTGTGGCTTATGAGTACGGTTGAGAATAATTATATGATGTTCGGAAGAGATGTATCTGTTAGAAGTTATATTCTGGCAGCAGCATTGACCGCAGGCTTTTCACTGTTTGTAAATATCATTGCGCATTTTTCTATACAGAAGATAAATATGGTAGAAAGCCTCAAATCGGTAGAATAAAAAAGCGGGAAGCTATGCTATTGTGCTGCTTCCCGCTTGTATTATTATGCCTCGAGATCCTTGCCTGTAAGGAGTTTATATGCTTCTTTGTATTTCTCGATAGTTTTGTCTATAACATCCTGAGGGAGATTGTAGTCGCTGTCAGGATTGGCCTTGAGCCAGTCACGTACGAACTGCTTGTCAAATGAAGGCTGTGAATGACCTGCTTCATATCCCTCTAAAGGCCAGAAACGGCTTGAATCAGGAGTGAGCATCTCATCTGCAAGAACTACCGCGCCATTTTCATCAAGACCGAATTCGAACTTGGTATCAGCGATGATTATGCCTCTTGTAAGTGCATAGTCAGCGCACTTCTTATAAAGAGCTATTGTATAATCGCGGATCTTCTCGGCGTAGTCTCTGCCATGTCCCGGGAAGTCTCTTTCAAGAACTTCTACGCTTCTTTCGAAATCTATATTCTCGTCATGATCACCGATCTCGGCTTTGGTGGAAGGAGTGTAGATAGGCTCAGGGAGCTTGTCGCATTCCTTAAGTCCTTCAGGGAGCTTTATGCCGCATACTGTGCCGTTTGTCTTATAGCTTTCCCAGCCGCTTCCTGTGATGTAACCACGAACGATACACTCTACAGGGATCATTGTAAGCTTTTTGCAAAGCATGCTGTTGCCTGTAAACTGAGGCTGGTTGAAAAATTCAGGCATATCCTTAACATCAGTACTTATCATATGATTGGCAACTATATCAGATGTATAGTCGAACCAGAACTTGGACATCTGAGTCAGAACAGCACCCTTTTTAACAACCTTGTTTTTGAGAATAACGTCGAAAGCGGAGATACGGTCTGTAGCAACCATAATAAGATTGTCTCCTGTATCGTAGATCTCACGAACCTTGCCTTCCTTAATAGGTGTAAACTCCTTCATTTCATGACCTCTCTTAATATGCTTTATATAGTGGCATATAGCCTTTTTATGTTTCGGTACAAGTATATTACACACCCTTTTCAAAAGTAAACATTCTAGATGTAAAAAATAAATTGAACATTCAGTCAAAAAATTGTGCATGTTTTTTGAAAATATTTTTTGCTCGAAATCGATTTCAATTTCTTCCTGCACACAACATTAACGTGGTGTTCATAATTTCGTCATATTATCAATGTAATATTAAATCATCGGAAGAAGATAAATGATCCGAAGCAACCAATAACTTAACTTTTTCATAATGGGCTGTCTGACTCCCCATCAGATGGCCCTCCTCCCTAAAATCCCCGATGAGATCAGCTCATCGGTTTTTTTGTGACGTATAAAGGGAATGCCTTTTCCTCTTTGAAACTAAACTGATACATGATAAAATAATAATACACACACTTTTTTACGTACATAAAGGAGGAAGACGTATGGCAGAAGATCGTGTTGAACTTATAAATGAGCTTTATAAGAAGACGTTTGGTAAGGAATACAGTAAATATGGCGATATTCTGGAAAGATACGATAAATCTACCGGAACGCTGTACTGTCGTGCGGACAATAGTGAAGTAAAGTATACCCTTGATCAGATTCAGGGAGCTGAGAAATACCTTCGAGAATCTATAGAGAAGGATCAGAATACCGGAAGAGAGACTTATTACAAAATAGCCATGTGTGCAATTAAATTATTGCAGGAGGAAGAACAGCAGGTATAAAAGACGCCGCCGGAAAGGAGCTATCCGTGGAAGTTATCGCAAGCTGCAAAGACTTTTTGGATGATACTGTTAAGTATCAGCTTATAAGGCGATATCAGGACCGTTACTATATACGATTTGAACTTGAAAGCGGATTTATAGCAGAACTTCCGGTTTCTGAGATTCCTACGGGCAAAAATGTTGTAAAGCTTATAACAGACAAGCCGTCTGAGATGATCAAGATAGTGAATGCTTTCAGGCAAAAGGGGGACTGGACAGAGACATCTTATGTGCAGTCAACTATAATAGACTGCTTATTATATAGCGGTGATATGCCCATGACGCAGGCATCCAAAATATGGTCAAAGCTTAGCAGGCACGAAGATCTGGTGCAGGAGATGTACAACATGATAGTGGAAGAAAGTCCCGGCATAAGAAGTGTCAAGGCAGCAGGATTTACAGCCAGAAAGCTCATGGATATAACACAGATGACGCTGATAGGCGCATACCTGTTTATGGTATCACTTCGAGAAGACCCCGAGAAGGCACTTCCGCAGCTCAAAGACATGGTTGTTGATAAACAGACAACCGGATATGACGAAACATAATGCTTTAATAGATAGATATATTAAAAACATCGCAGCAGAAATAATTGGATCAGATAAATAAAAGGAGGCGTCCCACAGCGGGGAGTCTCCTTTTTTGTTGCACAAGACCTACAAATTCATTTGCCGGTCGTAAGAACATGGAGCACTAAGTGCGGAATGTTCGTGTGCGAAATCGAGTAGGAGTCAGCCTACTCGATACAAGATCATACCTGAAAATCCCACTTGGAGATACGGATGAGTCCAAGTGGGAAGGTGTGCATATCACAATACTTCTGTAGGCTCTGATGAGAAATCGCCATAGCCCTTTTCGTAGAGTCCGTTTACAAAATCAATAGCACGCTGGCCTGATTCTTCTATCGGAACTGACTGGCTGTAGATATATTCAAGCATATCGCCGGAAGGTGCAAGTTTGAAGTTGACCTGAGTGCCGATGATCTTGCCATCTCCGATATCCATAGGGACTACTTCTGCTGATATAACTTCCTTTACAACTCCGGGTGCAAATAGAACTCTCATATATACCTCCTTGAGTAAAAATTGGTATCCTTAAAAGAAATATAAATATGCCGATACGTTTATATCCAATTGATGATAATGAATCAGTCCATTAGCTATATCGGAGAGAAAGATAGGTTTGTTAATATCTAAATTCTCACTTGGACGGTGCAGTATCTGATCATTTTCAGTAAGGGCTTTTTCTTTTGACCAAAAAAGATATAGTAATAGATAAGTTTTTTAGAAGCGGTTGATAGTTATCCGCAAATGAAAGGATATAGGATGATCAAAGCAGTAATTTTTGACATGGATGGAACATTATATGATACAGAGGCTGTGTATAGGAAGGCCTGGATCAAGGCAGGAATCCCTGACGAGTTCTATCTTAAGCTTATAGGAAGAAGTCATGTGAGCATAGTGAAGATGCTTGAAGATAATGGATACGACTCAGACAAGATATATGAGCTCAAGAATAAATATACCGAAGAAGAGATAAGTAAGGGTATTCCTGTTAAGGAAGGCACACTTGAAACACTTAAATGGTGCAAAGAAAACGGACTTCTTACAGCTATAGCAACATCTTCTGCCAAGCAGGTTGCACTTAGATATATAAAAGAAACTGGTATGGAAGAGTATTTTGACAAGGTTATAAGCGGCAATCAGCTTGAAAACGGCAAGCCTGCTCCTGATATCTTTATTTATGCAGCAAAGGAGCTTTGTGTAGATACAGATCAGTGCATGGTTGTAGAGGATAGTTTCAACGGAGTAAGAGCAGGCAAGGCTGCTGATATGCTCACAGTAATGGTACCTGATATCATTCCTGCCGATGATGAGATGAATGAACTTGCTGATACAGTTCTTGGAAGCCTTAAGGAGTTTCCTGAATATGCGGAGCAGTTTATAAAAAATTAATCATAGATAATGCAAAAATATGCAAATAACATATTTCATAAATTATAAGCCTATAATATAATTGTTAGGTGCGACTTACAGAACGCAATTAAATTTTGTGACACAAATGTTTTTTTATAATTTAGGAGGAAGAAACAATATGAAGATCGGTATTATTGGTTACGGCAATCTGGGCCGAGGCGTTGAGATAGCTGTTAATGCTGCTCCTGATATGGAGCTTGCAGCAGTATTTACAAGAAGAGATCCAAAGAGCGTATCTATCATCTCTAAGGATGTGCCTGTTGTAAATGTAAGTGAAGTGGCTGACTGGAAAGACAAGATCGATGTTATGGTCATCTGCGGAGGTTCTGCGACAGATCTTCCTGTTCAGACACCTGAGTATGCTAAGCTCTTTAATGTAATTGACAGCTTCGATACACATGCACGTATTCCTGAGCATTTTGCCAATGTTGACAAGGCAGCTAAGGAGTCAGGACATGTTGGACTTATCTCTTGCGGATGGGATCCGGGTCTTTTCTCTCTTAACAGAGTATATGCCAATGCTATCCTTCCTGATGGTAAGGATTATACATTCTGGGGCAAGGGCGTAAGCCAGGGTCACTCAGATGCAGTACGCCGTATCGAGGGTGTTAAGAATGCAAAGCAGTATACTATCCCTGTAGAAGCTGCTCTTGAAGCTGTCAGAAATGGCGAGAATCCGGAGCTTACTACACGTGACAAGCATACAAGAGAAGTCTTCGTTGTAGCTAAGGAAGGTGCTGACAAGGCTCTTATTGAGAAGCAGATCAAAGAGATGCCTAACTACTTCGATGAATACAATACAACTGTACATTTCATAGATGAGGATGAGTTCAACAAGAACCACTCAGGTATGGCTCACGGCGGTTTTGTATTTAGAAGTGGCAGAACAGGCGTTAATAAAGAGAACAATCACATCATCGAGTATAGCTTAAAGCTTGATTCCAATCCGGAATTTACTACAAGTGTACTGGTAGCTTATGCTAGAGCAGTAAAGAGAATGTATGACGAGGGACAGCGCGGATGCAAGACTGTTCTTGATGTTCCTCCTACATATCTTTCTGAAAAGAGCGACGAAGAGCTTAGAAATCACCTTCTTTGATTCTTTCGTTAGATCTGAATTAATAGTATAGACTTATTGCACTTAAACATGACTTCTTGAAAATATTTCAAGGATTTATTAAGGCTTTATATTTATATCCCGGTGTTGTTACATACGAGTACTTATGGTACCGTTTAATTGTGATATGCACCGGGATTTTTTATGCATGGAGGTTTGCTTTTATGAGATTTAAATCCAGAAGCAGCATGGTTATGTTTTTTCTAAGAGGGAGTCTGCATTTCTTTTTTGGCGGAATAGCAGCATCTCTTGTCGTTGCTTTTCTAGATATGATAAACCCCAAGATCATACAGTATACAGTTGACTATTGTATTGGGGATTCCAAGTCCAAGCTCCCCTTTTATATGAGCTTTATCATGAACAGGCTCGGTGGAAGGGAAGTAATAAGACATAACCTTATCTATATCGCTATTGTTATCATTTGTATAGCTTTTATAGCAGCGGTATTCAGATATTTTTCTAAAGTATATAACACTAAGGGTGCTGAGAAGCTTGTTGAGACAATGCGTAATACTTTATTTGAGCATATCTTAAAGCTTCCCTATTCCTGGCATAGTGCCAATCATACAGGTGATATCATACAGAGGTGCACCTCTGATGTAGAGACTATCAAGAACTTCCTTTCAGGACAGCTTGTATCTTTTTTCAGAGTTGTGATCATGATATCTCTGGCCCTTTATTTTATGTTCTCTATTAACGTGAAGCTTTCGCTTATCGCAATGCTTCTTTTCCCGGTACTGATACTCTATTCATTCTTTTTCCATAGGAGGATAGGTGCCACATTTGAAAAGGCTGATGAGCAGGAGGGTAAGCTTTCTGCCATAGCGCAGGAGAACCTTACAGGTGTGCGTATAGTAAGAGCCTTCGGAAGAGAGCAGTACGAGAAGGACAAGTTCGTATCCTATAACGAAGAATATACCAGGATGTGGACCAATCTTATGAAGCTTCTGTCTGCATTCTGGGCTTCCAATGACCTTATATCAGGCCTTCAGGTCATGATCGTAACTGTTATGGGCGCTGTATTCAGCGTAAGGGGACATATAACTGCCGGAGAGTTTATAGCTTTCGTATCCTATAACTCAATGCTCATCTGGCCTGTGAGAATGCTGGGAAGGATCATCTCCGAGATGAGTAAAGCCGGCATATCAATTGACAGGGTCAGATATATCATGAACAGCGAAGAAGAACAGGACGAAGAGGGCGCTCTGGAGTGTCCTATAGACAGGGATATCGTGTTTGATAATGTATCCTATTCTTTTGAACATAAGGACAATGAATCTGACACAGATAGGAATGATGGTGAGCAGATAAAAGAAACAGATTCTGATAAAGAAAAATCTGATAAAGCAAAATCTGATAAAGAAATGTCTGTTAAGGATAACAGATCAGCTAATGAAGTATGCGACAACGAAATATTAAAGAATGTAAGTTTCACCATAAAGAAAGGCTCAACCCTTGGAATCCTGGGCGGTACGGGATCAGGAAAGTCTACTCTTATGTATCTTCTTGACAGACTTTATGACCTTCCTAAGGAAAACGGAACCATCACAATAGGAGGCGTTGACATCAGGAAGATCAAAAGGTCATGGCTTCGCAAGAATCTGGGATTTGTGCTTCAGGAACCGTACCTGTTCTCAAGGACTCTGTCTGAGAATATAGGAATAGCTGCAGATGCTGATGACAAGGGAAGCGTCAGCATGGACAGAATAAGACATGCATCCAAGATCGCAGCGCTGGATGAGTCTGTTGAGAAGTTCCCGTCAGGTTATGATACCTTCGTAGGTGAAAGGGGCGTGACCTTATCAGGTGGTCAGAAACAACGAACTGCCATCGCTCAGATGCTCATAGAAGAGCCGCCTGTAATGATATTTGATGATTCACTTTCGGCAGTTGATACTCAGACAGATGCCCGTATCAGGAAAGCACTGTCTGAAAACATAGATGATGCTACAGTCATACTGATATCCCACAGGATCATGACTCTTATGCATGCTGACAATATCATAGTCCTTGATAAGGGAAGGATCGTAGAGCAGGGAACACATAAAGAGCTTCTTGAAAGGAAAGGCATATATTATACATGTGCAAGGCTGCAGGGCCTTGACGTAGATGCAGTGTGACAACTGACATAGAATTCATGAAGGAATAATATGAATAACAATATTAAAGATAATGAAAATAAAATAAAGACTCTTCCATGGCTTGGCATTCCAAAGCTCCTTCCATATGTCAGGCCTTACAAGAAGATCATAGTTCAGATGGTAACACTTGGAATGCTAAGCTCACTTGCTGACTCTGCATATCCTCTTTTTAACCAGTATGCCATCAACAATTTCATAGGACATGGGACTTTAAAAGGACTCCCTGTATTTATAGCACTTTATGTCATAGTCTTAACCCTTCAGACTATAGACAACTACATAACTGTAGCTATGTGCGGCAAGGTGGAGATGAGCGTTAACAGAGACCTTAGAAATGCATCGTTCTCTCATTTGCAGGAGCTGTCACTTTTTTACTTCAATACCAATAATGTAGGTTATGTCCATGCAAGGGTTATGAGTGATTCCGGCAAAATAGGTGAGATGATTGCTTGGAGATTCATGGATATAGTATGGCAGCTTTCGTATATAATCTTCGTACTTATAATGATGCTGACTATAAACTTAAAGCTGGCACTTATAATCTTCATGCTGATACCTATTGTTGTAATACTTGTTGCTGTATTTCAGAAGAAGCTCCTTGTTATCAACAGGAAGATAAGAGAGATCAATTCCAAGATCACAGGTAACTTCAACGAAGGTATCACAGGAGCTTCATCCATCAAGACTCTTGTAGTAGAAGACAAGATCCAGGAAGACTTTGAGAAAGATACAGGCAAGATGAGAAGTACAGCTGTAAGATCTGTGCGCTACTCAGCATTTTTTACCGCAATAGTAACTCTTGTATCATCACTTGCTCTTGCAATAGTCTTGTGGTACGGCGGATCCCTTTCTGTAGAAGGGCTTATGACTATAGGAACCATCTCTGTATTTGCATCCTATGCTCTTGGCATCATGGAGCCTATACAGAACATAGTAGTTACTATATCTGAGGTTATAGCTATTCAGGTCAATATAGAGAGATTCACCAGGCTTATGGAGACAGAGTCTGACGTATCAGACAGACCTGATGTCATAGAGAAATACGGTGACACTTTTAATCCCAAAAAAGAGAACTGGGAAGAACTTAAAGGTGATATTGAGTTTAAAGATATTACCTTCCGTTATCCTGACGGCGAAGAGAACGTCCTTGAGAATTTCAATCTTAAAGTACCTCAGGGTAAGAGGGTAGCTATAGTAGGAGAGACTGGCGCAGGCAAATCTACACTTGTTAACCTCGTCTGCAGGTTCTATAAGCCTACCAAGGGACAGATTCTGATCGATGGCCACGATGCTGCTGACAGGTCTATAGGCTGGCTACACAATTCTATAGGATATGTGCTGCAGACGCCTCATCTGTTCTCGGGCTCTGTAAGAGAGAACCTTAAATATGGCAAAGAAGATGCAACTGACGAAGAGATCTGGACTGCACTTGACCTTGTGGCAGCAGGAGATGTAGTCAGAAGGATGGAGAAAGGCTTGGACAGTGATGTAGGAGAAGGCGGAAACCTCCTGTCTACAGGTGAGAAGCAGCTATTGTCATTTGCAAGAGCAATCCTTTCAGATCCAAGGATCCTGATCCTGGACGAAGCTACAGCATCTATTGATACTGTTACAGAGAAGAAGATACAAAATGCCATTAAAGTCATGACCAAGGGCCGTACGACTTTTGCTATAGCACACAGACTTTCAACAATCACAGACTATGATGTGATCCTTGTTGTAGATGATGGCAGGATCGTTGAAAGCGGCACCCATGAAGAGCTTATGATAGCCGGCGGAAGGTACTTCGAACTCTTCACAAGACAGTTTAATGACCTCGTTGTTAACAAATCTATAGAAAAAGCACTTGCACATTGACAAGAAAGTATTTACTATAAGAAAAGTTGAAACGTTTGGTCAAAAAATCTTTTTGATTTAAAGAAAAAGGAGTCATATGGAAACATCTGCTAAGTTACCTGAGCTATTCGGAAGCATGGTTTTCAACGAAGAAACCATGAAAGAACGTCTTTCCAGCGCATCATATGAAGCATGGAAAAAATCTGTTACTGACGGAACACCACTTGAGCTGTCAACAGCCAATGAAATTGCGGAAGCTATGAAGCAGTGGGCTGTAGAAAAGGGCGCAACACATTTTACACACTGGTTCCAGCCTATGACAGGTGTTACCGCAGAAAAGCATGACTCTTTTATTGAGCCTGCAGAAGGCGGCAAGATCGTTATGGAATTTTCAGGCAAAGAGCTTGTAAAAGGCGAGCCTGATGCATCAAGCTTCCCTAACGGCGGCATTAGATCAACATTTGAAGCAAGAGGATACACAGCGTGGGATCCCAATTCCTTTGCTTTCATCAAGGACAATTCACTCTATATACCTACAGTATTCCTTTCCTACGGTGGACAGGCTCTTGATAAGAAGACACCTCTTCTTCGTTCTATAGAAAAAGTAAACCAGCAGGCATTAAGGATCCTGCGTCTCTTCGGCGATACTGAGACAAAGAGAGTTATCCCTCAGGTCGGCGCTGAGCAGGAATACTTCCTTATCGACAAGGATGTATATGACAAGAGAGAAGACCTTAGACTTACAGGCCGTACTCTTTTTGGAAATATGCCACCAAGAGGTCAGGAACTTTCTGATCACTATTTCGGTCAGCTTAAGCCTCGTGTATCTGAGTACATGAGAGACCTTGACAATGAACTTTGGAAGGTTGGAGTTCTGTCCAAGACCAAGCACAATGAAGTTGCTCCCGGCCAGCATGAGATGGCTCCTATATACACAGACTGTAACGCATCCTGCGACCAGAACCAGCTTGCAATGGAGCTTATGAAGAAGGTAGCTCTTCGTCATAACCTTGTATGCCTTATCCATGAGAAGCCATTTGCAGGTGTTAACGGATCTGGTAAGCATGATAACTGGTCTCTTGGTACAGATACAGGCAAGAACCTCTTCAAGCCCGGATCAACACCAAGCCAGAACGCTCAGTTCCTTCTGTTCCTTGCAGCATTCATAAAGGGTATCGATGAGTATCAGACAACTCTTAGATGTACTGTTGCAAGCGCAGGCAATGATCACCGTCTTGGAGCTCAGGAGGCACCTCCGGCTGTACTGTCTATCTTCCTTGGAAGTGAGCTTGAGCATGTTATCAAGGCTATCATCAATGGCACACCTTATAAGGACGGCAGCAGGAAGACACTTAAGATCGGTATCGATTCACTTCCTCAGATACGTCAGGATACAACAGACAGAAACCGTACATCACCTATGGCATTTACAGGTAACAAGTTCGAGTTCCGTATGCTGGGAAGTGCTCAGTCTGTATCAGGTCCTAATATTGCACTTAATACTATCATGGCAGAGGAGCTTAAAGAATTCGCAGACAAGCTTGAGAAGAGCAAGAACTTCCAGGCAGATCTTCAGAAGCTCATCAAGAAGACACTTACAGATCATCAGCGTATCATCTTCGAAGGAGACGGATATGACGATGCATGGCTTGTAGAAGCTGAAAAGAGAGGACTTAAGAACTATCCATCTACAGCAGAAGCAATCCCTCACTATGATGATCCTGAGAATATCGCTTTGTATGTTAACAATGACATCTATACAGAAGAAGAGATGCATGCAAGACGCGCTATCCACGAAGAGATCTACAATGCACAGATCTCTATCGAAGCCCGCACTATGAGCGATATGATAAGACGCCAGATCCTTCCTGCAGTATCCGAGTATGCAACAACACTTGCAGATCGTATAGCAGTCAAGAAGGATGCAGGATTCTCAGCAGGATATGAAGCTAAGGTCGGAGCCAAGATCTCTACTCTCTCTGACAAGCTCCAGCTGGCTCAGGAGAAGATCGACAACGATCTTAAGAAGAAACCTGCAGATGCAACAAAGTGCATGAAGTATAGCAGAGATACTATCCTTAAGGATATGAACAAGGCAAGAGAGATCGCAGATCAGCTCGAAGAGCTTACAGATCGTGACTTCTGGCCATTCCCTGTATACTCAGAGATGCTGTTCTCAGAATAAATAAAAATTGTAATTTACTGCACTGTCCAAGTGAGGCATATGTATTACATATGCCTCACTTGTTGAGGAAACTTCCCCCAATCCCCTTGCATCAGATTTTCAATCTGACTGGTAAAGAACAAATGAATTTAGATAGAATCTTTAATATTGCTGTGCTAAGATTAAAGCATGTGTTCTCTTGAAGGGCACATGTTTTCTTTTTTATAAAAAGTGTTGGGAGTTAAATCATTATAATATGCGTATCATTATTTGTGGTTTAAATGGAGCTGGTAAAAGTACTTTGGGGAGAGCATTGGCAAAGCAGCTTCATTATGAATTCAGAGATATCGAAGATTATTATTTCCCGAAAACAGATGATAAATATGAATACAGTGTTCAGAGAACAGAGGAAGAAGTAGCAGCGCTTGGAAAAGTTTGGGATAAGAAAGTACGTAGATGTTATCGTGGCATCAGCAGAAGAAGGTGTTGCAAAGCCAGATAGAAGAATGTTTGAGATTGCTCTTGAAAGAGCCAACTGTTCTGCTAATCAGGCTGTTATGATTGGAGACCGGATAGACTATGATATTGTGCCTGCTAAGAAAATGGGAATGAAAACTATCTGGGTTAAGCAAGGCATGGGGCAATATTGGATTTTCTCTGATGAAAGCGAAAGACCGGATTATGAAATGGATAGTTTATCAGAACTACTGGAGGTACTATGAAAATAGCAGCTTATCAATTTGCAGTATCTGGGAATATCAATGACAATATAGAAACAATTAAAAGAGCTATAGTTGAAGCTTCTGGGCAAAAGGTTGAGCTTATAGTTTTTCCAGAATGCTCTTTGTCAGGTTATCCCCCTCGTGATATTGAAAGTTCGGCAGAGGTGGATGATTGTAAAATACGTGAAATATTAGCTGATTTTCAAAGCATGTCTGAAGGATACGGAATCAGCATTATTATCGGAACAATCGCTTATGAGAACAGCAAATACTATAACAGAGCATATTATTTTTCTCCGGGCAAGCCTATGCAGTGGTACGGCAAAAGAGCTTTGTATGGTTGGGACGCAGATAACTTTAGTGCTGGTGAAGAAGCTGGAATTTTTGATATCGCTGGCCTGCGTGTTGGAGTAAGAATCTGTTATGAAATACGATTTCCAGAATACTTCAGGCAATTGTATTTGGAAAACACAGATTTGAATATATTTCTTTTCTATGATGTTGCTGATAAAGCAGATGATAACAGATATCAGCTTATAAGAAGTCATATTATAACCAGAGCAGTAGAGAATGTAACTCCGTGTTTGACAGTTAATGCAACTTTTCCTAATCAAACTGCACCAACATGTTTTGTAGATGCGTCAGGAAAAGTATGCGCTGAACTTGAACAAGGTAAAGAAGGTATACTTATTTACGGTTTTGAGAAAAAGAAACTTGATTTTGGCGAGCTGGGCCGCAAGAAGTATTCTGATATTCTATTGGGTATATAACACGTAATATATAAAAGGCAAATTATGGTTTATGATGTGGAGTCTGGGAATTTCTGGCTGGGAAAAGATTGTGACCATTTATACTCATATGGCAAATGTGCAATCGAAGATTACAGAGCTGATACCGATCTGCTTGCATATGTAGAAGGCAAGTGGGAGGTTCCGGAATATCAGACTTTTTATGAGTACCTTTGTTCTATGGATTGGCTGTTGTTGATCTAAATGAATATGTGCCAACTGAAGAGTATGATATTGCAATATGCCAGTCTGTACTTAGGCATCTGTCTAATCCTGAAAATATCTTGAAAAATATGGTCGATTCTGTTAAGGAGAATGGATTGGTTATTATCAGAATGATACCTGGAATGTTACTGAAATATATTATTGCTGACTATGAAAGTATAAGACTTGTATCATTGACACCCTACATTGTAGGGTGTATATTGTGATTATGAGATTAGAAGATTATATGTTGAGCAGAACTTTTATAGAAGTTCCCTTATTTACTAAAAGATGGAAAGAAATAGGATTAACGGACAAAGAGCTAACAGCACTTCAATTATGGCTGTTGAAAGATCCGTTATCTGGACCAGTGATGGAAGGTACCGGCGGAATACGTAAAGTAAGATTTCCTTTGGAGAATAGAGGAAAGAGTGGAAGCATAAGGGTATGTTATACAGATTTTGAAGAATATGAAGTGATTTATCTGATCACAGCTTTTACAAAAGATGAGCAGGATAATCTTACACCAAATGAAAAGCAGATTCTGAAGAAACTTGTAAAATCCCTTAAGGAAGAGGCTGCCAAGAACAGGAGGGACAGATCATGAGTTCATTATTTGACGATTTATGTGAAGGATTACAAGAAGCTATAGATTATGAAAAAGGCATTGGTAAGGCTAAGAAGACAGCATTTGTGATCGCTCCTGTAACCAAGTATTCGAATAGTCAGATCAAGAGTATACGTAACAAAGCCGGTATGACACAAACTGTTTTTGCTAATTATATGGGAGTGTCAAAAAAGACGGTCGAGGCTTGGGAACTGGGGCGAACACATCCTACAGGACCAGCTTGTAGACTTTTGAGTATATTAGATAAAGGTGAAGAGTCTGAACTTTCATTTGTTGCTGTTAATGTAGATAAAACATAGGATAATATGTGAATAGATTATCGCAAGACTGGCAAAAAAATGAAATAAAGCGAATAAAATGATTAGGGAGCTGAATCTATATTATGTAGGTTCGGCTCCTTCGAAATTATATAAAAATCTGATATATAACTCTGAATATGGATAAAACTAAGTTTGATCAAAAACAAAAATGCTTTCTTGCTCTTAAAGATGATCAAATCATCTAGTGCGACAGCCCCTTAAAACATTAATCGGAAAGTCTGCCAGGATACTGGTTCTTGAATTCTTCACTAAGCTCATTCTGAAGCATTGTGAAAAACTCAGAATATCGAAGAGCTGTTCCACCTTCATAACGCACTAATTTTACATACAATGAGAGCGGGATTTCTTGTCCATTCCAGGATATAACCTCTTCGTTGTGGCTGATGATCTTTTCGCATATACTTCTTGCATAGTCTTCATCCTTGGAATTTGTCAGGATCACGAATTCATCACCGCCAATTCGAAAAACGATATCCTCGTCGCCGGATGCCTGCTCCATGCGCTTCATGGCAGTTATTATTGCCAGATCTCCTGCTTTATGGGAAATCTCATTTACCGGAATAAGGCTCTTGATATCACCAAGCACCAGATAACAGTCTTTTCTTTCTTTGATGCAATCATAAAGCTTACTTATATCAATCTTTTTCCTATCAGTCATTGTCTTTTCCTCCATTAGCTCCCGGTCAAGTTTGTAACCGGGAAACAGTTCAAATTCAGAGGGATTATTTCTAAACTCTGAAGGTGAGACCTGCCATACGCTGTAGAAAGCTCTTGAAAAGGCTTCATTGCTGCTATAACCATAGTCCAAACCAATATTAAGCAAGGACTTTTCCGGATTATGGACAATCTCTTTTGAGGCCTTACTCATACGCCTTCGAATTATATAATCCCTGATACTGATGTTGTTAATGTACCTGAAAAGCTTCTCAATAGTAGACTTTGAGCAGTACAAATGATCAGCAATAGTATCTGTTTTAAGCGGCTGGGATAGATTGTCTTCTATATATTCCATAGCTTCTATAAGCAGCTGAATATTTTCCATGCTCTTGGTCCTTTCTGTTACGATATCGTAATTTAATTATACAGAAGTATTTGGAGTAGCTCTTGATAAAATGAGTAAAAAACTAAATAGCATAAGCCGGTGTGCTTATAGTTGGGTGCATTGGGAGATGAAAATTCGATGAAGCTTTGAGTCATTACGTATACAAGAAGATATGGGCTGAACAAGATAAGAAATTGTGATGATTTGCGGCAATATATCAAAACGACATGATATATTGCCGCAAAAAGTTTGATATATTACCGTGGAAAATGATATATTGCGGCAAAAATCCTCCAAAACTTGATATATTGCCGCAATATATTTATAATAGTAGTAGAATGTATCGTAAAAACGTCTACTGATTTTGGAGAATATATGAAAACTAGCAAAGAAATCGCAATTGAATGGGGAATATCCGAACGGACAGTTTCATATTTGTGCAATAGAGGCAAGATCCCTGGTGCGTATAAAGAAGGTAGAATTTGGCAGATTCCAGATGATGTTGTTAAGCCGGAAGATAGCAGAGTTAAAACAGGGGAGTACAGGAAAAGTGATAACAAAGCCGTTCTTGTACCAAACACTGATAATTCCACCGCGCCTAATGCTACTATGTTCAGAAAGCCTCTTCCCATCGGAATTTCTGACTATGTTCGTGCTCAATCCGAATACTATTACGTTGATAAAACTTTGCTTATCAAGGATTTTCTCGACAAAAAGCCCTTGGTTTCACTGTTCACCAGACCTAGAAGATTTGGAAAAACTCTCAACATGGATATGCTCAGGGTTTTCTTTGAAATGTCAGAAGAAGACACCAGCATATATTTCAAAGATAAGAGAATATGGGCCTGTGGAGAAGAATATACGAGACATCAGGGTAAATACCCAGTTATATTCTTATCTTTCAAAGATGTAAAGTTTGATTCTTGGGAAGCTACTTTATCAAAATTGTCAGCTCTCCTTCAGACTGAATATGGCAGGCATGACAAGCTGGCTGATAGTCCTAAATTGGCGGATTATGAAAAGGCTTATTACAACAAGATAGTAAATGGCTCTGCAAACGAGGTGGAACTATCCGCAGCTTTGGAGAATCTTTCCAGAATGTTATATAAGCACTACGAAACGAATGCCATAATAATCGTAGATGAGTATGATACGCCAATTCAGGAAGGCTATTCCAAAAATTTCTATGACGAAATAATAGGATTTATGCGTAATCTGTTTTCCGGAGGATTCAAAGATAACAAGTATCTTGCATATGGCTTCCTTACAGGAATTCTTAGCATAGCTCAGGAGAGCATTTTCAGTGGACTTAATAATCTTTCAGTCAATACCGTACTAGACGATGATTTCGAAAGCTTCTTTGGATTTACCTATCCAGAAGTACATCAGATGCTGGAATACTATGGATGTACTCATAAGGAAAAAGAGCTGCAGCAATGGTACGATGGATATATTTTTGGTAATCAGGAAATCTATAACCCATGGTCTGTTATCAATTACATATCAAAAGATTGCAATCCCCAGGCATATTGGGTTAATGCGGGTAGAAATGAAATCATAGAAGATGTTATGAAGGTATCTTCTGATGATGTTTATGAAAGGCTACTTGCTTTAATGCAGGGCGAAAAAGTAGTGGCAAGGATCAACCAGACAACTGTTTACAGATCCCTGTCTGATGATCCAGCAAATATATACAGCATACTTCTTGTTGCAGGCTATTTAAAACCAGTTAAAAAACAGTTGCAGGCAGATGGAAGTTATCTGTGTGAAATAGCAATTCCAAATAATGAAATCTTTGCAGTTTATAAAAGCGAGATATTGTCATACTATACAACAATTGGAGTTATCAAAGATGCTACTTCCAATATTATCGCAGAGAGTCTTTATTCAAATGATAAAGACAGACTTCAGAAGGCAGTTGGCGAATACATGACCAAATCTATAAGCTTCTACGATGCCGGAGCAGAAGGATTTTATCATGGACTTGTTCTTGGCCTGATTGCTCTAATGGATAACCAGTACAAGATCAAATCAAATCGTGAGTCTGGAGATGGTAGATATGATGTCAGTCTTTTCCCAAAAGATAAAAACCATGCCGGGATAATTATAGAAATAAAATGGGAAAAAGATATGGAGCAAAACGCATTATCTAAACTCGCTGATAAAGCTCTGAAACAAATAGATAACAAGCACTATGACTCTGAAATGGTACAAGCTGGGATTCATGATATCATCAAGCTGGGTATGGCATTTTCCGGAAAAGAAGTAGCGATAAAGACTAAGTGAACATTTTTAGATCAGAATCCACAACATGTGCGATTTGCCGATTTTTTTATTTGTCTTTTTACAATAACATGACAGGATGTGTTATTATTATATTAGATAACTTGAATTTAATAAAAACCAGTAGAACCGCTCGTATTGTGGTTTTGACAGATTATTATGTGGGAGTAGAAATAGCTAAAACTTTTTGATATTCCTAGGAAGGGGAAGGTTTCTATGGATTATTTGTCTTCTAATACATATTTAAAGATTACCCGTGCTGACAAGAGTGAAGAAGTCATAAGAAAAGGCATCCTTGTAGCCTTA